>DATAJN010000600.1:0-9490 GCA_036262105.1 Ilumatobacteraceae bacterium | reverse complement strand
GAGCACAAGCTGGGCATCAAGGCCGGCAGCACCACGGCTGACGGGTTGTTCACCCTCGAGCACGCGGAGTGCCAGGCGGCGTGCACCGAGGCACCTTGCCTGCAGGTCAACTATCGCTATCGGTACCGCGTCACACCGGCGGATCTCGACGCCTTGATCGATGACCTCAGCCGCGGCCGTCTCGACGGTGAGGTTCCGAGCCATGGGACGGTCGCACGCGTGCGTCAGCAGATCCCTGCCGAACGCGCCGTCGGCGCGGTTCCGCCGGACGCCGTCACAGGTGCGCCGGCGTGGATGCCTCCGCCAGCAGAGGCAAAGGCATGAGCGGCACCGTGTATCCCCACGCGCCCGGCTTCGTCGCCGGCGACCGGCCGCGCATCGTCACCAGCCGGTTCGAGCATCACGACGCACATACGATCCAGCGGTTCCTGGCCACCGACGGGTACAAGGGGCTGCAAGCGGCTCTGGCCATGACGCCTGCCGAGGTGCACGACCACGTGAAGGGCGCCACGGTGCTCGGTCGTGGTGGTGCGGGCTTTCCGGCGGGTGTGAAGTGGGGCCTCACCCCGCAGGGGGTGTGGCCGCGGTACCTGGTGGCGAACGGTGACGAGAGCGAGCCTGGCACCTACAAGGACCGGCTGTTGATGGAGCTCGATCCCCATCAGCTGATCGAGGGTTGCTTGATCGCCTGCTACGCAACAGGGTTGTCGCAATGCTTTCTCTACGTGCGCGGCGAAATGGCGCTCGCCCAGGAGCGCCTCGCTACGGCTCTCAACGAGGCGTATGCCGCCGGGTACGTCGGCAAGAACATCCTCGGCACCACGTTCAGCGTCGACATCGTGCTGCACTGGGGTGCCGGCGCATACGTCGTCGGCGAAGAGACTGCGCTGATCGAGAGCCTCGAAGGCAGTCGCGGGATGCCTCGGCTGAAGCCGCCGTTCTTCCCGGCAGCGATCGGCCTGTACGGCAAGCCGACGATCGTCAACAACGTCGAGACGCTCGCCAACCTGCCATGGCTGATGCTCAACGGGGTCGAGGCGTACACCGCAATCGGTACCGCCACCTCTCCGGGCACTCGAATGGTGGCGGTCTCGGGCCACGTGAAGCGCCCGGGTGTGTACGAGATCATCAACGGCACCACCACGTTCCGCGACCTGTTGTACTCCGACGAGTTCTGCGGTGGCATCCGTGACGACAACCAGCTCAAAGCGTTCGTGCCGGGCGGTGGTTCAGCGCCGTGGTTCCTGCCTGATCAGCTCGACCTCCCCTTCGAGAACAAGTTGGTCACAGCCGCGGGTTCGATGCTCGGCTCCGGTGCGGTCATCGTCATGGACCACACGACCGACATTCCTGCTGCTGCGCTCACACTCACGCGTTTCTACGCGCACGAATCGTGCGGCAAGTGCGTGCCATGCCGCGAAGGGGGAACGTGGCTGGAGCGCATCCTTCGCCGCATCGTCGACGGTCATGGCACCGAGCGCGATCTCGACCAACTGCTCGAGGTCGGCGAGACGATCTGTCCGGGGGCGTTCCCGCACGCGGCCAGCGAGCGACTCGGTCTCGAGTCAGTGCCGTTTCCGTACAAGATGACCACGATCTGCTTCGTCGGCCCGTCGGCCTACGCGCCGGTTCATTCGGCGCTCACGCTCTTCCGTGATGAGTTCGAGGCCAAGCTCGTTCGCCGCAACCTCATCCCTGTCGCAGTCGGAGCCGGTGATGACCACCACTGAGTCCGGCACCGAGCCAGTTGCAACACCCGTCGTCCCGAACGAAGTCCGCGTCACGATCAACGGACGCGAGGTCGTGTCCACGAAGGGTGAGTTGGTGATTGCCGCTGCGCAACGAGCCGGCGACTACATCCCCCGCTTCTGCTACCACGAGCGGATGAGCTCGGTCGGAATGTGCCGAATGTGCCTGGTCGACATCGATACCGGTCGCGGCGCGGCGTTGCAACCGTCCTGCATGGTCACGGTGGCTCCCGGCATGGTGGTCAACACGCAGAGCGACGCCGCACTCGGCGCGCAAGAAGGCGTCATCGAACTGCTGCTCGCCAACCACCCGCTCGACTGCCCGGTGTGCGACAAGGGTGGTGAATGTCCGCTGCAGGACCAAGCGTTCAGCCATGGTCCGGGCGAGAGCCGCTACATCGAGGAGAAGCGGCACTTCGAAAAGCCGATCTCAATCAGCGACTTGGTGCTGCTCGACCGCGAGCGCTGCATCCTGTGCGATCGCTGCACGCGTTTCGCCGACGAAGTCGCCGGTGATGCCCTGATCCACTTCTCCAGCCGCGGCAACACCACGCAGATCACGACCTTTCC
Source organism: Ilumatobacteraceae bacterium (assembly GCA_036262105.1). Lineage (GTDB taxonomy): Bacteria > Actinomycetota > Acidimicrobiia > Acidimicrobiales > Ilumatobacteraceae > JAENVT01. The sequence continues at coordinate 7,172 of DATAJN010000600.1, read as the reverse complement.
CGATGAGCCGTTCGCCAGCTACTTCAGCGGCAACACGGTGCAGATCTGCCCCGTTGGGGCGCTCACCGCCAAGCCCTACCGGTTCAAGGCTCGGCCCTGGGATCTCGATCAGACCGAGAGCACCTGCACCACTTGTTCGGTCGGCTGCCGCACGATGGTGCAGTCGAGTCGCGACGAGTTGCTCCGTTACCAGGGCGTCGACAGCGACCCGGTCAACTGGGGTTGGTTGTGCGACCGTGGTCGATTCAACTTCGAAGCCGTCAACAGCGCCGACCGGTTGAGCAAGCCGCTCGTACGCGTCGATGACGAACTGCAACCGGCAACCTGGAACGCGGCGTTGGCCCGTGCCGCAGAGCTGATCTCCGAGGCCAAAGCGGCAGGCGGCGGGAGTTCGATAGCGGTACTCGGTGGCGCCCGAGGTACCAACGAAGACGCGTACGCATGGGCTCGCCTGGTACACGACGTCATCGGCACTCCGCACGTGTATCCGCAGATGGCTGACGGTGCACAGATCAACCTGTTGGGCTTCGACCGTGCAACCATCGACGAGGCCGCCAATGCGTCGACGATCATCTTGATCGGCCCCGACCTCAAAGAGGAACTGCCCGTGCTGTACCTGCGGTTGCGCGACGCGGCACAGAAGCGTCGCAGCCGGATCATCGAGTTCGCCCAGAAGCGCAGCGGCCTGTCGGCACACGCCTGGAAGACGTTCGAGTACCAGGCCGGCGGAATCGCCCAAGCCGTCGCCGCGGCAGGTGCGGATCCCGACGTCGCTGCCCAGCTCGGAACGGGCAATGTGGTGATCGTCGCCGGCCGGGCCAACCTCGCCGAGCATCCGCGCGAGGTGGGCAACGGTGTGGTCGCCGCTCTGCAGCTTGCTCCGGAAGGCAAGGTTCTGCCGGCCCTGCGTCGTGGCAACATCGTCGGCGCGATCGAGATGGGCCTGGTTCCGGGCGAGGGCGGCATGCACGCGACGGAGATCGCCAGGGCAGCAGCGTCAGGCAAGGTCGAGTGCCTGGTGTTGCTCGGCTGCGACCCACTTGCCGATTTCCCCGACACCGATCTGGCGCGGCAGATGATCGCCGGTGCCCCGCGGATCATCGCCATCGACACGTTCCTCACCAAGTCGAACTCGTCCGCCGATGTCGTGCTGGCCGCGGCCGCGTATGGGGAAAAGAGCGGAACGACCTCCAACATCGAAGGTCGGGTCACGACTGTTTCCGAAAAGGTCACTCCGCGCGGCACCAGCCGGCCCGACTGGATGATCGCTGTCGAGCTGGCCGAGTTGCTGGGCGGCGACCTCGGCGTCTCATCGGTCGACGACCTCACCGAGGCAATCGCTGCCAACGTCGCCGGCTTCGCCGAGGCGACCGTTGCGGCGCTCGGGTCCGCCCGCGATGGAATCCTGTGCAGAGGCGCGCTTCCACCCGCCACTGCCCGGCCTGCCGCCATCGACGAGCGCAACAGTTACGACTACCGGCTTGTCGTCAGCCGCAAGCTCTACGACGGTGCCGTTGGTACCGCCAAGTCGCCGTCGCTCGCCCATCTGACGATGGGTTCGGAACTGCGCCTGCACCCGCTCGACATCGAACGCGTCGGTTCCAGCGAGGGCGCCGACGTTAAGGTCACCAGCAAGCGCGCCTCCATGGTGTTCAAGGTCGTCGGCGATGAATCGGTGGTGCGCGGTTCGGCGTGGGTGCCGTTCAACCAACCCGGCCCCAACATCGGCGAACTGATCGATTCGTCCGAGCCCGTCACCGACGTTCGAGTGGAGTCGTTCTGATGTTGGCGCTCGACGAACTGCTCTTCGATCTCACCCTTGGCGCTGTGCTGATCGTTCTGTTGAAAGTGGTCGTCGTCTTCGTCCTCGGTCTCGTTGCCACCATGTTGATGGTTTGGTTCGAGCGCAAGGTGATCGCCGGCATGCAGAACCGAATCGGGCCGAACAAGGCCGGCCCGTGGGGCATCTTGCAGACCCTGGCCGACGGCATCAAGCTCTTCTTCAAAGAAGATCTCATCCCCGACAAGAGCGACCGTTTCGTGTTCAAGCTCGCTCCGTACCTCGCCTTTGTGCCCGCATTCCTCGTGTGGAGCATCATCCCGCTCGGCGGCGATTTCAGCCACGGCAAGGCAGGCACGGTCGTGTTGTTCGATCACGTCACCCGCCTGCAGTTGGCCGACCCGCCGATCGGCGTGCTGCTGCTGCTCGCCCTGAGCTCGATCTCGGTCTACGGGATGATGCTGGCCGGTTGGGCCAGCGGCTCGAAGTACCCGCTGCTCGGCTCCGTCAGGGCGTCGGCGCAGATGATCAGCTACGAGGCGGCCCTCGGTCTCAGCCTGGCGGCCGTCATCCTGGTCTCCGGAACGTTGAGCACCAGCGGGATCGTGCACTACCAGTCGAGCTTGTCCAAGTGGCACGTCGTCGCCACGGCGTTCGTCCCGTTCGCCATCTTCCTGATCGCCGCCACGGCCGAGTTGAACCGTCCACCATTCGACCTCGTCGAAGCCGAGCAAGAACTCGTCGGTGGGTTCAACACCGAGTACTCGAGCATTCGCTTCGCCCTGTTCTTCCTCGCCGAGTTCATGAACACGGTCACGATGAGCGGAGTGATCGTCACCCTCTTCTTCGGTGGGCCGCAACCGCTGAGCATCGCCGGCCATGCCAACGTGTTGTCGTTCCTCGGGCCGTTCTCCGGCACGGTGTGGTTCTTCCTCAAGCTGCTCGTCTTCTTGTACGTGTACGTCTGGTTCCGGGCGACCCTGCCGCGCTTGCGCTACGACCAGTTGATGAACCTGGGCTGGAAGGTCATGATCCCAGTTGCACTTGGCTGGTTCATGCTGCTGGCGCTGCTGCGCATCGGTAGCGATCACGGCTGGACCCGGTTGCACAAGACCACGGTCGGCGCCGTCGCGCTCGTGGTGCTGGTGATGGCCGCGGGTCTGTTGAACCTCGCCACCAAGGTCAGCGCGCGCAACCGCGATCGAGAGGGGGCGATGTTCTGATGGGCTATCTCGAAGGGTTCCTCGTCACGGTCAAGCAGCACCGCTTGTTCGGTGGCAAGCGGGTCACGACGTCGTATTCGGGCGGTCGCGTGGCCAAGAAGGGCAACGTCACCGAAGGCCACGACGAGAAGATCGACAAGCCCGAGCGGATGCACGGTCGTCATGTGCTCAACCGGTACGAGGACGGCATGGAGAAGTGCATCGGCTGCGAACTGTGCGCCGGTGTCTGCCCCGCCAAGTGCATCCATGTACGGGGCGCCGACAACGACCCGCAAGACCCCACCTCGCCCGGTGAGCGCTTCGGGTACGTCTACGAGATCAACTACCTGCGGTGCATCCACTGTGATCTGTGCGTCGAAGCTTGCCCGACCGAGGCGATCACCGAATCGAAGCTGTTCGAGTTCAGCTTCACGAATCGCCGTGATGCCGTCTACACAAAGGCCGAGCTCGTGGTCGACGACGACGGCAAACCGAAGCACATGCCATGGGAAGACTGGCGGCCGGGAGAGGACCAGAACACCAGCGGTTGGATGCGCGCCACGTCACCGAACGGTGACGCCGAATTCGTCGGGCAGATCGGCTGGAGCAGTGAGCTGGGCTACGGCGTTCGCAGGCCCGAGGAAGGCGCGCCCTGATGCAACTGTTCGTCTTCATCTGCGCGGGCGCGATGATCCTGGCCGGCGCCATCGGCGTGGTCACTCGTTCGCATCCTGTTCATGCCGCGCTCAGCCTGATCCTCACCCTCTTCGGGGTGGCCGTGCTGTACGTCGCTCAGGAGGCGCAGTTCCTGGCCGCTGTGCAGATCATCGTGTACGCCGGCGCCATCGTGGTGCTGTTCCTGTTCGTGATCATGCTGCTGGGTGTCGACACAGCCGAGAACCTGCGGATCGAACCCTTCAAGTTGCAGCGCAAGTTCGCGGCTGTAGTCGGCGGTGGCGTGATCGGTTTGGTCACCATCGCGGCGATCTCGTCGCGCAACAACATCGGCCTGGTGAAGCCGGCGCCGAGCGACGCGGTGAGCGCCGCCAGCACGCTCGACCCGCACGACAGCAACATCCGTCGGCTCGCCCGCGACTTGTTCAGCGACCACGTGCTCGCGTTCGAACTGACGTCGGTGTTGCTCGTGATCGCTGTTGTCGGCACGGTTGTCCTGGCCCGTCGGGCACCGAAGAGCGGCTCGGAGCAATCGGCGTGACCGCCTCCGTTGCCATCCCAACCACCACGTGGTACCTCATCCTGGCTGCGGTGCTGTTCGGCATCGGCACTGTCGGCGTTCTCGTGCGTCGCAATCCCTTGATCATGCTGATGTGCGTCGAGTTGATGCTCAACGCGGTCAATCTCACCTTCGTGGCGCTGGCCCGCAAGCTCGGCGACGACATCGGCGGGCAGACGACGGTGTTCTTCGTGCTCGTCGTGGCCGCCGCCGAAGTTGTCGTCGGACTCGGGATCATCGTTGCGATCCTGCGTCGCAAGCCGAACGCCACCGCCGACGACCTTGCGGAACTGAAGGGCTGACCCGTGCTCGACGTCGTGTGGTTGATCCCAGCACTACCCCTCGCCGGGTTCGCGATCATCTTGGTGTTCGGCCGCCGGCTCGGTGACCCGAAGGCCGGATACTTGGCGACTTTGATGTGCGGTGGTGCGTTCGTCGTCGCTGTGGGTGTCTTCCTCGATCTGCTCTCCAAGCCGGCAAACCAGAGGCAGCACATCGTCAAGATCTTCTCCTGGGTGCCCGTCGGTTCCCTGAAGGTCGACCTGGCCTTCCTGGTCGACCCGCTGAGCATCACGATGTGCCTCTTCGTCACCGGCGTCGGCGCGCTCATCCACCTCTACGCCATCGGGTACATGCACGGCGATCCGCGCTTCTCCAAGTTCTTCCTGTACCTCAACCTGTTCGCCGTCAGCATGCTCGTTCTCGTGCTCGGCGAGAACATGCTCGTCACGTTCCTCGGGTGGGAAGGCGTCGGCACGTGCAGCTACCTGCTGATCTCGTTCTGGCACGAGCGAGAGAGCGCAGCTACTGCAGGCAAGAAGGCGTTCATCACCAACCGTGTCGGTGACTGGGGCTTCATGCTGGCGATGTTCTTCGCGTTCCAGGCCACCGGAACGTTGAGCTACATCGGAGTCAATGCGGCGGCACAAACCATGGCGCAGACGACGGCCACTGCAATCGCGTTGTTCGCCTTCATCGGTGCCTGCGGAAAGAGCGCCCAGATTCCCCTCTACCCGTGGCTCCCCGATGCAATGGAGGGCCCGACGCCCGTCTCCGCGCTCATCCACGCCGCCACCATGGTCACCGCCGGCGTCTTCCTGATGTGTCGCATCAGCCCCGTTCTCAACGCCGCGTCTTCGTATGCGCCCACGCTGATCGCGACCATTGGCGTGGCGACGGCCCTGTTCGCGGCCACCATCGCAGTCGCCCAGAACGACATCAAGAGGGTCTTGGCCTACTCGACGATCAGCCAACTCGGGTACATGTTCCTGGCGGTCGGTTCCGGTGCGTACACGGCGGCCATCTTCCACATGGTCACGCATGCCTTCTTCAAAGCGTTGCTGTTCCTCGGCGCCGGCGCAGTCATCCACGGGATGCACAACGAGCAAGACATGCGTCGCATGGGTGCGCTCTGGAAGCTGATGCCGATCACCGCCTTCACGTTCATCATCGGCTGGCTGGCCATCGCCGGCGTGCCACCGTTCGCCGGCTTCTGGAGCAAGGACGACATCCTCCTGGCCGCGTACGACAAGAGCCCGGTGCTGTGGGCCCTCGGGTTGATCACGGCGCTGCTCACCGCGTACTACATGACTCGTCAGGTGATCATGGTGTTCTACGGCGAGGCCCGCTGGCACGACCATGCCGACGAGCAGGGCGCGCATGGCGACCTGCAACCGCACGAGAGCCCGCCCATCATGCTGATGCCACTCGTCGTGCTGGCCGGGTTGTCGATCGTGGGTGGTGTCATCAACCTGCCGTTCTCGCACACCACCGAGCGACTTGCATCGTGGCTCGAGCCGGTCATCGGGGTACACGACAGCAACACTGCGAAAGTCCCGCTGGCGGTGATCGCCACGGCGATCGCCCTCATCGGCATCGCCGCGTCCATCCTCGTGTACGCCAAGCATCGGCTGAAGCCGATCGAACCCGAGGTACTGGCCAAGGCTTGGTACGTCGATTCGACGGTCAGCAAGTTCATGGGTGGTCCAGGCCGCGAGGCCTTCGATGCCGTTGCCTGGTACGACGCGACCATCATTGACGGAGCCGTCAACGGGGTCGGCCGGCTGGTCCGCGACACGGGTCAGCGAATCCGCACGGTGCAGAGCGGCAACGTGCGCAACTACGCCGCGGCAATCGGCGTCGGCGTGGTGCTGTTGCTCGCCTGGTTCGTCGTGGTGCGAGGGAACCTGTGATCTCCTTCCCGATCCTCACCATGCTCGTGTTGGTGCCCACGGTGGGTTCCATCCTGGTCGCCGCGATCTCCGACCGCCGTCCCGAATTCGTCAAGCTCACCGCGCTGCTCACGAGCGTGCTCACTGGCGGGCTCAGTGTTTGGGTGCTCGTCGCGTTCGACAAGAGCAACGACGACTTCCAGTTCGTGAGCATGCACACCTGGATCAAACCGTGGGGCATCTCCTGGCATCTCGGTATCGATGGCATCTCCTTGTTCCTCGTCGTCCTCACGGGGGTGCTGTTCCCGATCGTGGTCGCCGGCACCGACCCGCATCACGACACCAAGCGATACCTGTCGTGGATGCTGCTGCTCGAAGCAGGCTTGATGGGCAGCTTCATCAGTCTCGATCTCTTCTTGTTCTCCGTGTTCTTCGAGATCGTGCTGGTGCCGATGTACTTCCTCATCGCCGGTTGGGGCTACGAGGGCCGCGTCTACGCGGCTACGAAGTTCTTCCTGTTCACCATGCTCGGATCGGCGTTCCTTCTTGTCGGCATCATCGCCACGGCGTTCCTGGCCAAGGGCAATGGGCCACTGACGTTCGACCTCATCGAGATCGCCAAGGCCGACTTCGCCACCTCTACGGGCCGATGGCTGTTCTTCGCCTTCGCGATCGCGTTCGCTGTCAAGGTGCCGCTGTTTCCCTTGCACACTTGGCTGCCCGATGCGCACACCCAAGCGCCAACCGGCGGGTCGGTCATTCTTGCCGGGGTCATGCTGAAGCTC
>DATAJN010000599.1:0-3659 GCA_036262105.1 Ilumatobacteraceae bacterium | reverse complement strand
TTGGTGCGGATAGCGGCCCATCACCCGCTCCGGGTCGGCGATCTGCACCTTCCGGAGCGCAGCGAGCGAGTTCTTGTAAGCGTCCGCCTTCGACTGACCGAGCACCACGAAGGCCTCGACCAACTGCTTGCCGATGCGCAGTGTGGGGTTCAGCGCCGAGCCCGGCTCCTGGTAGACCATCGACGCCGCCGTCGCGCGGAACTTGCGCAAACGATCCGCCGACATCCGGGTAATGTCTTCGCCGTCGATCATGATCTTGCCGGAGCTGATCCGTCCGTTTCGTGGCAGGTAGCGCAACGCGGCGTACGCGGTGGTGGACTTGCCGCAACCGGATTCGCCCACCAGCCCGAACGCCTCGCCGGGCTGAACGGTGAACGACACTCCGCGCAAAACGGGTCGCTTCATGCCGCGCACGATGTAGTCGACGTGCAGATCCTGTACCTCGAGGGCAGGGTGCTCGTTGGTGCTCATCGGTCGTACACGGACTGGATCGCGTCGGCGATCAGGTTGACGCCGATCACCAGCGTGGCGATCGCCAGAGCGGGGAAAGTGACGGGCCACCACGTTCCGGCGCGCAAGAGGTCGCGACCGTCGGAGATCGCCAGGCCCCAGTCGGGAGAAGGTCGCTGGATGCCGACACCGAGGAAGCTGAGCGTCGACACAGTGAAGATCGCGTACCCGATGCGCACGGTCAGCTCGACAGTGATCGGACCCATGATGTTGGGCAGGATCTCGCGGCTCATGATGAACGCGCCCGACTCGCCGCGCAGCTTGGCGGAGGTGACATAGTCGAGCTCTCTCTCGCCGATGACGGCGGAGCGAACGGTGCGGGCGACGATCGGCGTGAAGAGGATCGCGACTACGTAGATCACCAGCACCTTGCGGCTGTGGAACGTGAGGTCACCGAGCAGGGGACTGGTGTCGGCGAGCGTCAGGATCAACAGGCCGATCAATACGACGGGGAGCGCCAGCAACGCTTCGATGATGCGGCTCAGCAGCAGGTCGACCCAGCCTCGGAGGTAGCCCATGATCATCCCGAGGATCGTGCCGAAGAGCACGCCGAGCACAGCGCCGGCCGGGGCGACGAGCAGCACGTCACGAGCGCCGGCGATCACCCGTGAAAGAACATCGCGCCCGATCTTGTCGGTCCCGAACCAGTGGCCGCTGCCCGGTGACAGTTTCGGCTTCGTCGTGTACGTGAGCGGGTTGTATGGCGTGATCTTGTCGCCGAGCACGGCGCACGCGATCCAGAAGAGGCTGATGATCGAACCGATGATGAAGCTCGGCCGTCGGCGCAGGAGCTGCCAGTTCTCGCGGCGTGCTGTGCGTCGTTCGGCCGCTGCCGCAGCGAGAGTGTCGACCGTTACGTTCATGAGGTGTCCAGGTCGAGCCGAGCCCGCGGGTTCAGCCAGGCGATGGTGATGTCTGCGATCAGGGTGGCTGCCATGTAGATCGTGGCGATCACGATCACTGAGTACTGCAGCACCGTGAGGTCCTTGTTCGTGGCCGCGTTGAGGATGACCGTCGCCAGCCCGCGATAGTTGGTGACGGTCTCGACCCCGATGATCCCGCCGAACAGGTACCCGATCTGCACGGACATGACGGTGATCGTTGGCGCGAGCGCGTTACGTAGAACGTGCTTGCGCATGACCTGGCCGTCCGTCAGGCCCTTCATCGTCGCGGTGCGAACGTAATCACTCTCCAATGCCCGCGTTGCGCCGGCTCGCATCATCCTGGCGATGTATCCGAAGTAGACGATGGCCATCGCCAGGGCTGGGAGCAGCAGGTAGTGCAGTTGAGTGATGACCGACGCTCCCTTCGGGATCGTGGCGATCGGTTTGAGCCAATGGAGGTTGAGGCCGAACGCGACGGCGAGCAGGGCGCCGGTGACAAACTCGGGGATTGACGATGTGGCCAGCCCGACCATCACGATGCCACGATCGATCAGCGTGTCGCGCTTGCGGGCAGCGATGACGCCGGCAATGACCGCCATCGGGGCGGTGATGAGCATTGCCAGGCCAGCGAGCTTGGCCGAGCGGAACAAGGCCGGCGCGATCAGGCCACCCCACACCTCGGTTCCCTGGTTCTTCCACGAGTGTCCGAAGTCGAGGGTGAAGAGGCCCCTCAGGACTCGCCAGTACTGCGCCCAGAACGAGTCCTTCAACCCGAGCTTGAAGCGCAACGCTTCGACCGATGCTTCGGGCGCTTGGGGACCGGAGAGTGATCGTGCTGGGTCACCAGGCAACAACTTCACCATGAGGAAGACGATTGTGGTCAGCAACCACAACGTGATCAGCGAGAGGAGGAGCCGTTTGGCGATGTAGCGGAGCATCTGGTGCGGGATGATACGAAAAAGGCGGGCCGCATGTGCGACCCGCCTTCTTCTGTATCAGATCGGTCAGGCCTTGGCAGCCTTGTCGAGGATCATCTGCCCGAGCGCACTGAGGCGCACGCCGGTGAACGACTTCGAGAAGCCACCGAGGTAGTTGTAGAAGTACGGGATCGCTGCAGGTGTGTCTTCGAGCATGATCGTCTCGATCTTCTTGCAGGCGGCAGTGCGCTTGGTGAGGTCGGCAGACGCCTGATACTCGAGGATGGCCGCGTCGAGATCCGCCGAGCTGTACTCGGACGAGTTCCAGTCGCCACCAGTCTTGAACGCCTTGAGCAGGAACACGTCGGGTGTGGCGCGGTGGCCATAGTCGACGATGCCCAGCTCGGCGGAGCCGGCGCACGGGGATGCCGGGCACCACTGCGACGAGTAGAACGTGGCGTCGGACTCGACGTTGAGGTCGAGCGTGAAACCACCCTCGGCCAGCTGGATCTGCAACAGCTCGGCGAGCTGAGGGATCTCTTGTAGGTCGACAGCGTGCAGCGTGGCCCTGATCCCGTCGGGGAATCCGGCGTCGGCAAGGAGCTGCTTGGCCTTTGTGGTGTCGCGCGTCCTCTGGGGCACGGACTTGTCGAAGAACGGGTAGAGCGGAGCGATCACGCTGTCGTTGCCGAGGTCGGCCTTGCCCTCGAACAACGTGTCGATCAGCGCCTGGCGGTCGATCGACAGGGCGAGTGCCTGGCGGACGCGCTTGTCGGTGAACTGTCCGGTCTTGCAGTTCATCCAGATCTGGCGGTGTGTTGTTGTACGCATCGCGATCGTGTTGAAGTTCTCATCGTTGATCAGGGCGTCGCCGCCGACGATCGAGAACTGGACGATCGCGTCGACCGCTCCGCTCTGCATGGCAGTGACCATGGAGCTGGCGTCTGTGAAGAACTGCCAGTCGACCTCATCGAGTGGGGTCTTGCCACCCCACCAGTCGTCGTTTCGCTGGAATGTCGCACCCGTGGTCGGGTCGTAGTTCGTCAACTTCCACGGGCCGGTGCCGTCGGGCTGAGCATCGAGGGTCGTACCGGCGGCGTAGTCCTTCGGTGTGATTGCCGACTGCGGGTTGTAGATCGACACAAGGTACGGGAGGCTGGCGTTGGGCGAGGCCAGCTTGAACGAAACGGTGGTCGCGTCGGTGGCCGTGACGTCACCAGCCTTGATCGAGCCACCCAGACCGTCACCTTTGGCAACGATTCGCTCCATCGTGGCGACGACGTCGTCGGCCGTGAAGTCGCCACCGAATGGAAGGCCAACGACGACTCGACGGAATGGACCTTCACAC
>DATAJN010000598.1:0-2730 GCA_036262105.1 Ilumatobacteraceae bacterium | reverse complement strand
GGCCTCGACGTCCTGCTCGCTCCGACCAGGGCCGTCGAGGCCGTCGCGGTGATCCACGCTGCCACCGCGTCGGTGCTGCCGGTATTTGCCGCGATCGATTCGTCCGTTGTCATTGCTGACGGCGGTCGCTTGCGTGGTGCGTTGTCGGCGCTGGCGATCCGCAGCGACCTCGTGGTCATCGCCCATCGTCAGAACTCCGGCTCGGCCGCGGCAGCAACTCTCGGCCTCGAACGCGTGGCCGAGCTCACCTCGTCGCTCGCCGCTCGGGCGATCCCGGCCGTCGTCGCTTTGATCGGAGATCGGCCCTACAGCTCTGCCGAAGTGGCCGACTTCGTGGAGGCCGACGCGGTCGTCGCCCTCGCTCACGATCCGTGGGCTGCGGCGGTTCTCGCCGGGCGCGCTGGCTCGGCCATCCGCCTGCGACGGTCGCCCCTCATGCGCTCCTTCGCCGAGTTGGCAGGCGTGATCTCATCCAGATTGCGTCATCTCCACCTTCAGTCCCTCGCTCCGTCGTTGTATGACGAGCGCTTGGTCGACGATCTGCGATGAGTGTCGACCGAAACATCGTGCGCGACCTCACGGCGCGCCTGTCGAGCCGCCTGGTGGAAGCGATCGAATCCGACACGGATTCGCGCAGCAATGCCGGCCTGGGGGCATCGGACGGCCAACGTCGCATCGGCCTGCGCGAAGACCGAGCTCGCCTCGAGTTGCTGATGGGCCGGTGGATGGCGGAGGAGATCGCCAGGCTCAATCAACTCCGTTTGCAACGTGGCGACGGCCTGCTCGACGAATGCACCGAGCGCTCACTTCGCGCAGCAGCGTACGCAGAGACCGTGGGCGCCGGCCCGCTCGAGCCATACATGAGTGATCCTGATGTCGAGGAGATCGACGTCAACTCGCACGCCGTCACGTGGGTGTCGTACTCCGACGGCCGCAAAGAACACGTCGGCCAGCTGTGGGATTCCGTTGACGACCTCCACGCCTTTCAGCGCAGGTTGACGTTGTCGATGGGCGTCGCCGAATCTCGGCTGGACGAGCAATCCCCGATGGTCACCCTTCAGGCTCCCGACGGATCCCGCGTGGTCATGGTGCTCGGCGGCAGGGGCCGCAGCGGTGTGTCATCCGAGCCGCGCATCGCGATACGTCGGTTCACGGTGAAGCAGGTCGGTCTCGACGGGCTGGCAAAGCGCGGCTTGTTCCCGCTGTGGCTCGTTCCACAGCTGGAAGCGCTGGTCCGGGCGGGCATGACGATCCTCGTCTCCGGTGGGCCCGGCGCCGGCAAGACCACGTTGTTGAAGGAGTTGCTCGGCGCCGTGTCTCCGTTGGAACGCATCGTGACGGTGGAGAAGGGACTGCTGGAGCTTCGACTCGAAACCGATCCGCGGCATCCCGATGCGCCGGCGCTGTTCACGCGTCAGGCCAACACCGAAGGCCGCGGCGCCGTGTCTGCGCGCGAGCTCGTCGAACTCAGCCGTCGTATGAATCCTGACCGGGTGGTAGTCGGTGAGTTGGTCGAGGACGAAGCGCTGGAGATGCTCGACGTTGCATCGATGTGCAAGCAGGGCTCGATGGCAACGATTCACGCGCACACCGTTGAAGCAGTGATCAGTCGACTCGCGTTCTACGTGGCCAAGAGCAACACGAAGCTGCCTGAGTACGCGGTGTGGAGCCTCATCGCCGAGACGATCGATTTCGTGATCCACATCGACATGGTGCGCAACGGCGACTTCACCGCGCCGCAGCGTTGTGTCACGTCGATCCTCGAGATCGGTGGTCGCAGCGAGAACGGAGGCGTGCGGTCCACCGAGACGTGGGGCATGAACGAGTTCGGCCAGCTCGTGCAGCGCAACCCGTTGTCGGAGCATCACTTACGCCGGCTTCGGTTGGCCGGCGCGTCGGATGGGCTGTTCGTACCGAACGACCGGATGTTGGCCTGATGAATCGCGACGAGCTGGTTCTTGCCGCGGCTGCCATCGCATTCGTCGTCGGCGCTGCCGTCGCGTGGTCTGGCTGGAACCACCAACCTGCGCCCAAGCGAGTGGAGCGTCCGTCACGACTCTCGCTCGTTACCGCTCTGGTCGCCGCTGCGCTCGTCGCCTTGATCTCAGGCTGGATCGTCCCGTCATGCGTGATCGGCGCGATCGTCGGGTGGCTGGCCGGCACCATTCGCCGCAGACAGGCTGGGGACGACGCCGGTGTCGAACGCACCGAGGCGCTCGCCTCGTGGGTCGAGAACGTACGCGATGTTCTCCAATCGGGCAATCAGCCGATCGGCGCGATCGGGGCGACGACGGAGACCTGCCCGCGATCCATTCGCCCTCAGGTCCTCTCGCTGTTCGCCCGCCTGTCTGCGGGCCAGCCTGTCGATCTGACGTTCAGGCGGTTCGCCGACGAGATGGACGAACCTCTCGCCGATCTCGTCGCGGTCGGGTTGTTGATAGCAGTGTCGCGGGGCGCGGAGACCGAGGACGTGCTGTCCGCGCTCGCAGCGCAGGCTCGCCATCAGGCAGACCGGCGGCGCGTCGTCGAGGCAGAGCGTGCACCGATGCGGCGCGAGGTGTGGATGGTGTCGCTCGTGATGTGCGCCCTGTTGGGTGCCGTGTTCATGTTCGCCCGCAGCTCGTATCTCCACGCGTACGACAACCTGTCGGGCCAGCTCTTCCTCACGTTCATCCTGATCGGCTACGGAACCTTGCTGCTCTGGGTCGCTCGACTGGCGACGTTTCCGCA
>DATAJN010000597.1:0-6277 GCA_036262105.1 Ilumatobacteraceae bacterium | reverse complement strand
GACGAGCGCAACCCCGACCGGCCAGGTTCCGGCCATGGTGGCGGCGGCGCTGACAATGGCGGGCACCACGGCTCCAGCCGAGGATGCCCCGCCGCCCAAACGCAGCCGCAAGAGGCGGCGCATCATCCCGGCCGGCGTCCTGGTCGTCGTGGTCTTCACCTCGGTCGCTGTGCGCAACACCTCGTTCGGCGAGCGGTTCACCGGCACCGGCTACGACACCAACCCGTTGCCCTTGCACGCGATCGTCGAGCCGCCATTCACCGGCGCCGAATACACGATCACCTACCAGAGCGTGATCATGGACAACGGTCTCGCCACCAACTTCTGGAACATCGAGCACGACGAGGTCAACTACACGTCCAAGATCGCCAAGGCGACGATGGATCGAGCGAAGGCGTCCATCGTCGGTGGCAGGATCGGCACGCCGCAGTCGACCTCGCCCGCATCGCAAGTGATGATCGACGACCAGTCGACGTACGTGCAGGGGGCAACACCGCAGGACGCGTGGGTTCGCAGCCCAACCGTCGGCAGCAACTGGTCGACGTTGCTCAACCCGGGCGCCGTCTACATGTACCAGGACGTCATCGACCCGCCATTGCGTGCGCAGCACCCGGCAAAGGTGGCCGACGAAGTCCGGCACGGTGTCAATGTCACCACGTACACCTACACGTTCGCTTTCGGAGACTTCTACGAGACGGCACCGCGCCTGTTCGACCTGGTGAAGATCGTGGACGGCAACGCCGCCGACGATGCCGACGTGAAGGTCACGGTGAGCCTCGATGAGCAGTGGATGGTGCGCTACCTCGACGTCGAAGTCGACCATGACTCGGTACTCGACCACCGCGCCAGGCTCGACGCGGGAGTCCCATATCCGTACCGCTTCACCGTGGATCTGATCTCGGTCACCGATACGCCGGCGTCGCTGGCCATCCCCACCAACGTCGTCGACGCACCAGTTGACGAGTCGACGACCATCCCGCCGACCACGGTGGCCCCGTGATGGCCAAGAAGCGCAAGAAGAAAGGCCACGGAGGCCTGAAGTTCCTCTCCGTCGTCGTTGCCATCGTTGCCGTGATCGTCACCGTGTCGATGACCCACAACAGCGAGTTCGTGCAGCGCGTGCTCGGCAATCGCGAGGACCGGCGCCTGGAGCGTACCGCGCTCACCCCGCGCTTCGGATTTGCGAGCGCGAGGTTGCACATCACGCTCGCCGAGATCTACAACAGCGCGGAAGGTGGAGCCGTCGATCTCACGACGACGAGGGACGTGTCGATCGATCGCGAATCGCTCACGGCGAAGAGTGACGTGAAGATCGACCGCACCGCCACCGAAGTGGCTCCCGGAGTCAATGCGATCCCCTACGACGCGCTCAACGCTTCCTTCACGGAGATCCTCACGAAGAACAATCGCTACGAGTCTCCGGCCGACCCGGGCCAGCCGTGGACCTGGTACCCGATTGGGCCGTACTACTACGGGACCGAGATCGACGCGCACTACATCCCGATGATCGACGACATCATGGGCTTCGAGCTACGTGATCTGCCGTCCAAGCCGATGACGATCGAACCCGCATCGGGATTCAAGTCGACGGTTCGCCGACGCGTCACCGGGCCAACGCCACCGTCCGCAGTGACGACGAGCTACACGTACGAGATCGACCTCGACACCTATCGTCGGGCTGTTCCGATCCTGGCCAGCAGAACTGCTTTCAGGGGACCCGGAAGCACCCCGGTGACGCTGACCATCGGGTTCGACGACGTCGGCCTCCTTCGGTTCGCCGATGTCGACATGGGCAGCGCAGTCGCTACGACCGTCGCCCAGCAACTCGGCACCAAGCACAGCGCCAGCTATCACTACACACTGACGGTCGACGACATCTCCGGAGATGCAATCTCGATCGACGTGCCGACAAACGTCGTCGACGCCCCAGCCGACACACCCTGATCCTTCAGGCCAGCTTTTCAACGAACGCCTCGAGTTGGCGAAGGTTGCGGCACTCGTACACACCGTCGGTGTGCGTGCCGTAGTCGCCGACGATCGAATCGCCGGTGTTCCAATAGCTCCGCGGCTCGGGGTTCAACCAGTAGACGTGACGAGCCTTCTGCCGCATCTCCTTCACCACCCAGGCCTGCGAGGCGTGGTAGTTGTTGCGTGCGTCACCGAGCAACAGCACAGTGGTCTTCGGCCCGACATCTTTGCCGTAACGCTCCCAGAACACCTCGAAAGCGTGGCCATAATCACTGTGCCCGTCGACCCAGACGACGTCAGCCTCGGTGTTGACCCGATGGATCGCTTCCTGGATGTCTTCCACGCCGCGGAAGTATTCGGTGACCTCATCGACACCGTCTATGAACACGAACGATCGGACCTTCGAGAACTGACCCTGGATCGCGTAGACGAGCATCAACGTGAATCGGGCGAATGCGGCCACCGAACCGGAGATGTCGGCGACCACCATCAACTCGGGCTTGGCCGGCCGCGGATACTTGAACTTCGGTTCGGCCGGAACACCGCCGTAGCTCAGCGAATGCCGGACTGTGCTGCGGAAGTCGAGAGGGCCTTTGCGACCGTGACGGCGCTTGCGTGCCAGACGGGCGGCGAGCTTTCGGGTGAGCGGGAACAGCGCCTTCTTCAGGTTCAGCATCTCGTCGCGTGACGCGTGCATGAACTCGACGTCCTCGGGCAGCGGCTTGCGAAGTGTCTTGGCCATCGCCTCGGCACCGCGGTCGGCCACGAGACGCCGACGGATCTCGGCCTCGATCTCTTTCTTGAACTGCTCGATTCGGTCGTTGTACTCGTCGTGCTCGAGACGCTCCTCCAACGCTGTGAGCTCACCACCGACCTGCTCGCGGCTCGCCTCCATCAGCTTCTCGAGCATGGCGTCGAGATCGAGGTTGCGTAGCGTGCGATACAAGTAGTAGGTGCCACCAACTGGCCGCCCGGGTTCCATACCGGCGAAGCGCTGCACGGCCTGCCGCGCCAGGGCGCGCATCAGCCCTTGGTCGCCGTTCATCAACGCCTGCATCAGCAGATGGGCCATCTCCTCGGGCGTCAGCGAATCCATCGAGCCGCCGGCGGCGCCTCTGCCCTCGCCTTCCAGGTGCTGTTGCATCTCGCGCCACATGTCTTCGAACTCGCCGTCGCCCTCGACGAGGTTGTACTCCGGGCCGCGAAGACTGAAGTAGACCTCGAAGACCGTCTCGAACGCCCGCCAGTGGGCGTTGTTCTTCACCATCGTGGCGCCGAGCGCGTACTTGAACGCTTCCCGATCCTCGATCGGGATGTGTTGCACCGCCTCCATCGCGTCGAGGTTCTCCGTGAGCGACACCGGCAGCCCGGCGTTGCGCAGCTCGGTGACGAACCCGGCGAGGAGATCAAGCATTGGCGGGACGCGTCTACTTGTCGACGCTGAGCTCTTTCGCAGCCTTGGCGATGTCGGTTTGATACTTGAGAAGGATGTGCAACGTCTCCTTGGCCTGCTGGGCCTCGATGTGATCGATGCCGAGCAGAACCAACGTGCGGGCCCAGTCGATGGTCTCGCTGACCGAGGGGGCCTTCTTCAGGTCGAGTTGACGAATAGAGCGAACGATGCGGGCGATCTGATCGGCAAGGTTGGCGCTGACCCCGGGCACCTTGGTGAGAACGATCTCCTTCTCACGGTCCATGTCGGGATAGTCGATGTGCAGGTACAAGCAACGGCGCTTCAGCGCCTCGCTGAGCTCGCGCGTGTTGTTGGAGGTGAGGAACACCAGGGGGATCTGCTTGGCGATGATCGTTCCCATCTCGGGAATGCTGACCTGGTACTCCGAGAGGATCTCGAGCAGCAACGCCTCGGTTTCGACCTCGACGCGGTCGACCTCGTCGATCAGCAGCACCACGGGATCCTCGGCGGTGATCGCCTCGAGCAGGGGCCGGGTGAGCAGGAACTCGTCACTGAAGATGTCGTCGTGGATCTCGCTCCACGAGTCGCTGTTGCGATCAGCCTGGATGCGCAGCAACTGCTTCTTGTAGTTCCACTCGTACAGCGCCTTCGACTCGTCGAGCCCCTCGTAGCACTGCAGGCGGATCAAGCGTGCTCCGGTCATCTCGGCGACGCTCTTGGCCAGTTGTGTCTTGCCGGTACCAGCAGGGCCTTCGACCAGCACAGGCTTGCCGAGACGATCAGCCAGGAACGCGACGCCGGCGATCCCCTCGTCGGCAAGGTAGTGGACATCCTTCAGCCCATCGCGAACCTGTTGAACGCTGTCGAATCGATGACCCATGGGCTGGCACCCTACCGCCGGTCCTGACCTGTGGATCAATCGGGTTTCGTCGAACGACGTGACCTGTGTCAGCGGATACGCGGAGTGGGGGCGCTGCGATGAGCGCCCCCACTTCCTTCGTTCTCCGACGGATCAGGCGTTGACCGAAACCACCGTCAGGCCGATGACGCCCGTGTCGTCGCTGTGCGAAACCGCACCGAGGTAGCTGGTTCCGGCCGTCAACCCGGTCCAGCTGGCAGTGACCGACCCGGTGGCGCCGAGCACCGCCGAGGCGGGCGCGGCATCGACCGTGAGACTGCCACCCGATGCAGCCGGCACCAGCCAACTCTGCACCGAGAAGGCCACCCCCGCGGCCTCACCCACGGCCCAGCCGTGAACGGCCAAGGTGTAGGTGTCGTTCGCTGGCAAGTGGAGCTCAATTGCTTCGTCGGTACCACCATTGGTGCTCTTGGCAACGACTTTGCCTGTCGAGTCGAGCAGATACATGTCGAGGTCGTCAGCACCAGGCAGCGCCAACGTCCAGCGGGCCACTGCCACGTCTGTCACCGTGACCGGGAACGTCACCAGTCCACCGCCGTCGTCGGCCGTGAACGGAGTCTGGTCGGGATCCTGGACGACGACGCCGTCGTTGGGAGTCGCCGGCACGAGACCATGCGGTGCGGCGGTGTATGCGCCGGTGTAGCCGAACTTGACGTCGAACGTCGTCGAGCCGTGGGTGCCCGTGCCGCTGACCGTGGCCGGTGCGCTGAGCGGGACGCCCTTGACGGCGATCGGACTGCGAACTCGGTAGCCCGATCCCTTCCACGTGAGGTCGCCGAAGCGCCATTCACCGTTCGGGGCTCCGACGTTGGTGATCGTGACGTCGAACGTCGCGGTTTCACCCGGCTTGAGGGTGATCACGGCGGGGTTGACCGAAACGTCGTAGCCCTCGGGAGCGTTGACGCTGGCTCTGAACGTGGCCTTGTGATCAGCGACGCTGGTGACCGTGCGCGTGACGGTCTCAGTACCGGCCAGTTCGGACACGCCGATGGACGGGTAGTTGAGGTTCTGCGCGGTCGTCGCGATACCGGCTCCGGCGAGGCTGCCGCAGGTGCCGGTGGGGTTGGCGAACAGCTCAGGCGCTGAATCACACATGAAACCCAAGTAGTCGAGAAGTCCGGCGTCGTACACCAGGCCGGGATTGAACGCCGAGCCGCGGTCGGCAACCCTGCCGGGGTTGACCATTCCAGCGCCCATGGCGAACGGCCCCGCCTGGCTGACGCGGTCGTTGTCGACGACGTCGGTGTTGGCGGTGCCCATCAGTGCCGACTTCGCCATAGCCGGGCTCCAATCGGGATGAGCCTGCTTGAGCAATGCGTAGATCCCGGCCGTGACCGGGCTCGACATCGACGTGCCGGCGATCGCCTGGAACAACTCACCGGGCACGAAGCCTGCATCGGTGAACGGCGAAGCACCTGCCAAGACCTGCAGGCCCGGAGCCGTGATATCGGGCTTGATGATGTCGGCCGCAGTCGGGCTCGGGCCACGCGACGAGAAGATCGTCATCGACGGCGCGTAGTCGATCGTCGTCGGCGTATCAGTCGTGAGTGCGGCCCGCGGGTGACGTCTGTTGGCGATGTACTTCTTCACCTTCATGCCCTCGGTGAAGTCGACGTGCACCGTTGGCACCCAGAAGTTGTCACTGAACAGGTTGTCGTCGTCGGTGGCGTTGTACAGGATCATGCCCTCGCCGCCGGCGTTGAAGACCGTGAAGCTCTTGTCGACACGACCGTTGCCGCCACGACGGCAGAGGACGATCTTGCCCGCCACCTTCGCCGGATCCAGGGAGCCGGGCAGGCACAAGTCGCTCGTGCCGGCGTTTGCAGCGTCGACCAAGTCCAACTTGCCAGTGTGACCGGCGATCGATGCGCCGGTGAGTGTGGCGCCATTGCCGAGCTCGATGGTCCCCTGGAAGAACCGGCGCTGCGAGTTGGCGCCTACTGCCGTCACCCACGGCACGTCGGCGGGACCGCCGA
>DATAJN010000596.1:0-2056 GCA_036262105.1 Ilumatobacteraceae bacterium | reverse complement strand
CTCTCAGATTCAATTCGCCCGACGCGATCCGCCGGCTGCTGTGGGCGCCGAACGAACTCGGGCTCGGGCGTGCCTACGTCAGCGGCGACATCGACGTCGACGGCAACATCTTCGATGTGGTCACGGCGTTCCGCGACTCGAAACCAGAAGGTGTTGACATCATGTCGGCCTTGAAAGCCCTGCCGACGGCAGTGCGCGCGGCAAAGAAGGTCGGTGCGCTCGGCATGCCGCTCACGCCGCCACCGGAAGAGGCGCGCTTGCACGGCTGGCGTCACTCGCTGCGGCGCGACGCAGCGGCAATCGGGCATCACTACGACGTCGGGAACGATTTCTACCGCCTCGTGCTCGGCCCCATCTTGACCTACTCGTGTGCACGCTTCACGGAGCCGGACTCGACGCTCGAAGAGGCGCAGGCGGCCAAACTCGAGTTGATCTGCCGCAAGCTCGGGCTGCATGAGCGACCTGGGATGCGCTTGCTCGACGTCGGCTGCGGCTGGGGATCGATGGCCATCCACGCAGCAGTCCACCATCAGGCGCGGTCGGTTGGGATCACCATCAGCCGGGCGCAGGCCGAACTCGCCCGGCAGCGGGCCGAAGAGGCGGGCGTTGCCGATCGGGTCGAGATCCGGCTGCAGGACTACCGCGACCTCGCCGGTGAAACGTTCGACGTGATCTCGTCGGTCGGAATGTCGGAGCATGTCGGTCACGGCAAGATCGACCAGTACTTCACCACGCTTCGGTCGGCGTTGGGTCCGCACGGCCGTCTCCTCAATCACGCCATCTCGTCGGTGGGTGGGTCGAAGCTCGGCCGCAGTTCGTTCGTCGGTCGGTACGTGTTTCCCGATGGCGAGCTGATCGACGTCGGCAAGGTTGTGCTGTCCATGGAGGAAGCGGGGTTCGAGGTACGCGACGTCGAATCGTTGCGCGAGCACTACGCACGAACACTTCGCGCGTGGGTGGCAAACCTCGAATCGCGATGGGACGAAGCAGTGGCCATGGTCGGAGAGGCTCGGGCGAAGATCTGGCGCCTCTACATGGCCGGCTCAGCGATCGGGTTCGAAGACGGCGGCATCAGCATCCACCAGGTGTTGGGCGTCGTTCCCACCGCCGCGGGCGACGCGGCGATGTCGGCGACTCGCCGCGACTGGGGCTGAGGCGCTCAGAACAGCAGTTGGCTGGCGGTGTAGATCACCAGGCCGGCGAGGCCGCCGACGATGGTGCCGTTGATCCTGATGAACTGCAGATCGCGTCCGACTTGCAGCTCCAGTCGTTCTGCAGTCGCCGCGCCGTCCCACTTCGCAACCGTGCCGGCGATCAGGTCGGCCACCTCGCCGCGGTAGTGATCGACGACATGGCCCGCGGCGCGCAGTACCCAATCATCGACCTTGGCCTGAAGTTCCGGCTCACTGGCCAGCCTGCGCCCGAGTGTCGCGAGTGATAGGTCGAGGCGTTTGCGCAGCTCGCTGGACGGATCGTCGAGCGCACCGACCGTGTTGCGCTTGAGCTCACCCCACAACGAACGGAGCCAGGCGCGCACGTCGGGGTGGGCGAGCAGCTCCATCTTCAACTCCTCGCCCTTGGCCAGCAGCGCCGGGTCGGTTCGTAGTCGATCGGCGAACGCGGCGACGCGAGTGTCCATCGCACGCCGCAGCTCGTGATTCGAATCATCGCTGACATCTGCCAGGAAGCTATGTATCGCGCCGTAGATCTTGGCAAACAAGCGGTCGTCGATCCGCTCCGGTATCCACCATGGCGACTCGTGTTCGAGGCGTGCCCTGAACGTGACCCGATTGTCTTCGATGAAGCTGCCGAGGCCGGTCAGAATCGAATCGAGCAGACGCTGGTGGTGCCCTCCCTCGATCGCCAGATCGATTGCTCGGCCAACGAGTGGCGCGACCGGGGTCGCCCGCACCCTTCGTTCCACCAAGGTCTCGATGGCTGAGCCCACGTCACGATCGTCGAGCACCTGCAGCGTTCCGCGAAACAGGTCGGTGACGCCCTCGCCCGCCTTGCTCGCGTTGCGTTCGTCGGCGAGCCAGTCGCCGAGGCGCTTGCC
>DATAJN010000595.1:0-20516 GCA_036262105.1 Ilumatobacteraceae bacterium | reverse complement strand
GATCGATGGCAGCTGGCACTGGCCGAACGCGAGCTACGTCACCGCACCAATCGCCGCTGGCTCCTCAACGGGGTCACCATGCTGGATCCTCGCCAGACGTTCATCGACGTGACGGTGCAGTTGGGCCGCGACGTCACCTTGTACCCGGGAACCATCCTGCAGGGCAACACGGTGATCGGCGACGGTTGCGAACTCGGCCCCGACACCCGCCTCGTCGACTGCGTGGTTGGTGCGAGGGCCGTGGTCGAGAACAGCGTCGGCCGCGATTGCGAGATCGGCGCCGACGCCCGAGTCGGCCCCTACGCCCACCTGGCTCCCGGAGCCTCAGTGCCTTCTTCGACGTCGACCGGCGCGTTCTACACTGCACCTGCCGACTAAGCGTTGCGGAGCCCTCACATGGAAAAGTTCACGACCAAGCGCATGTCGCTCTTCACCGGGCGTACCCACCCAGCGCTGGCTCAGGAGGTCGCCGAGCATCTGGGCATCGCCCTCAGCGATCCCAATCTGGTGCAGTTCGCCAACGGAGAGATTCGGCCGCGCTTCACCGAGAGCATTCGCGGCAGCGACGTGTTCATCATGCAGACCCATTGCGGCGGCGACGAGCAGAGCATCAACGACTCGATCATGGAACAGCTGATCATGATCGACACTGCGTATCGAGCCTCCGCAAAGCGCATCACTGCGGTGTGCCCGTTCTACGGCTACGCCCGCCAAGACCGCAAGGCCGAAGGACGCGAACCGATCACGGCACGGCTCGTCGCCGATCTGTTCAAGGTAGCGGGAGCGCAACGCATGGTGTCGCTCGACCTGCACAGTGGCCAGATCCAGGGTTTCTTCGACGGTCCGGTCGACCATCTCACCGCCACTCCGGTGCTCGAGAAGTACGTGCGCCAACATGCCCACGAGCCGGTGATCGTCTCGCCCGACGCCGGGCGCATCAAGGTCGCAGCACGCATGGCCGAGCGGCTCGGCGACCTGGGAGCCGACCTCGCCTTCATCTACAAGCGTCGACCGAAGGGCACTACAAACCAGGCTGAGGCCAAGGAAGTGATCGGCGACGTCGACGGCCGCCTGTGCATCCTCACCGACGACATGATCGACAGTGGAGGCACCATCACCAGCGCAGCCGACATCTTGTTGCAGCGAGGTGCCACCGAAGTTTGGGCCATGGCCACCCACGGCGTGCTCAGCGGGCCTGCGGTCGACCGGTTGAAGAACGCCCCGATCACGCGAATCGTGCTCACCAACACCTTGCCGCTACCCCCCGAGAAGCAGATCGACAAGATCGAAGTGCTGTCGATCGCCCCGCTCATCGCCGACGCCCTCAACGCCGTGTTCGACGACACCAGCGTCAGCGAGATCTTCGGCGGCGAGAACCAAGGCTAGTTCCCGTCGTCCCGGCAGCCGTTGGTGCCGTGTGGTCACGGCGCTAGGCTTGCCACCCGTTCTAGATCGCTGATGATCGTTTCGAGGCCCTGTCATGTCGCAAACCACACTCGTCGCCACACCCCGCACCGGTAAGGGCACTCCCGCTGCCCGACGGCTGCGGTCCGATGGCCACATTCCGGGCATCTTGTACGGCCGTG
This sequence comes from Ilumatobacteraceae bacterium, assembly GCA_036262105.1. Taxonomy (GTDB): domain Bacteria; phylum Actinomycetota; class Acidimicrobiia; order Acidimicrobiales; family Ilumatobacteraceae; genus JAENVT01. The sequence continues at coordinate 18,930 of DATAJN010000595.1, read as the reverse complement.
GGATGGAACCGATCAGCGTCATGGTCGAGCGCCGCGAGTTCCGCCTGGCACTCAGCGGGCCGGCGGGCGCGAACACCGTGTTGGCCCTGGAAGTCGGCGGCGTCAGCTACCCCGCGGTCGTCAAAGAGATGCAGCGCCACCCCATCCGGCGCACCGTCAACCACATCGACTTCCTCCAGGTCAACATGAACGAAGAGATCACGGTGAACATCGCCGTGCGTCTCGAGGGTGAGTCCAAGGCAGTCGCGGCGATGGGCGGTCTCGTCGATTCGGCGGTCGACCATCTCGAAGTCAGCTGCACCCCGACGAACATGCCCAACGAGTTCGTCATCGACATCACCGACATGCAACCCGACACGGTGATCCGCCTGTCCGACATCCCGATGCCGAAGGGCGTCACGGCGCTCGGCGACCCCGACATGGCAGTCGTCACCGTCTTGACAACCGCCGCTGAGGTGGAAGAGCCGGTAGCACCTGTCGAGGGCGAAGAAGGCGAAGGCGAAGCCGGGGATGCCTCGGCTGCCGGCGCCGAAGCCTCCACCGAGTGATCTGACCCGGCGTGATCGACGCGCTGGTCGTCGGGTTGGGAAACCCGGGCAAGGAATACGCTCGCACGCGCCACAACGTCGGCGCCGAGGCGGTGGCTCTGTTGCTGGAGCGGGCCGGGGTCAAGTTCCGCGCAGGGCGCGACCGTGCGCTGGTAGCCGATGCGCGCCTCGGCGGCAGGCGGGTGCTACTCGCCTTTCCCACCACCTACATGAACGAGAGCGGCCAGGCGGTCGGGGCCCTGATGCGCCGCCACAAGCTGTCGGATCCTGCGCAGCTGATCGTCGTGCACGACGAGCTCGACCTGCCACCCGGGGCGGTTCGCGTCAAGGTGGGCGGCGGGCTAGCCGGCAACAACGGGCTGCGCAGCATCACCCAGCATCTGAAGACCCAAGACTTCGTGAGGGTGCGCATCGGGATCGGCAAACCTCCCTCAAGGGAGCGCGGCGCCGACCATGTGCTCTCGAGGCTTCCCAAGGCCGAACGTGAACTGCTCGACGTGTCCGTGGTGCGCGCCGCGGACGCGGTCGAAGTCCTGCTGGCCGAAGGCCCCGACGTAGCAATGCGTCAGTTCAACGCCTGACCCCCCATCCCGTGCCGTGCCGGACTCGGTACCCTGAAGTGTCGCCATGTCGCTCGCCTCCCTGCCCCGATTGCTCCGCGACGACACCGGGCTGACTCAGGCCTTCGGCAGTCCCGCGGCCCTCGTCGCCGTGCCGGAATCGGCGCGGGCGATCACCGTCGCGGCCCTCGCCCAGCTCGGCGATCGCCGGCCATTGCTGGTGGCAACGCCAACGGGCACTGACGCCGGACAGCTGTACGACGATCTCTGCCAGTTCATGCCACCAGACTCCGTCGTGTTGTTCCCGGCCTGGGAAACGCTGCCGTTCGAGCGGATCAGCCCGAGCGTGGAGACGATGGGCAGACGGATGGAGGTGCTCTGGCGGCTTCGCCAGAACTCGAACGGCGCCTCGACCGGAGCCTCGTCGAAGGAACCAGGAACGTTCTCCCCCCGGATCATCGTGTCGGGGGTCCGCGCCCTGCTGCAGCGACTGAGCCCAGAAGCGATCGGGGTCGAGCCGATCGTGGTGCGCCCCAACGACGTCGTCGACCCTGATGCGTTGCTCGACAACCTGATGCGGTTTGGCTACAGGCGCGAAGATCTTGTCGAGCATCGCGGCGAAGTGGCCAGGCGTGGCGCGATCATCGACGTCTTCCCGTCGACTGCCGATGCCCCGATCCGCATCGATCTGTGGGGCGACGAGGTCGACCGCCTCACCGAGTTCGCCGTCAACGACCAGCGCAGCACCGATGACCTCGGCGAAGTGCGAATCTTCCCAGCGCGCGAACTGTTGCCCAGCGATGCCGTGCGGTCCCGCGCCGCAGCATTGGTGGCGGAGGAGCCGTGGGGACGCGAGCAGTGGGAACGCCTTTCCGAAGGCGCTGTGTTCGATGGGATGGAGAGCTGGCTGCCATGGCTCGTCGAGGGTGACACCCTGATCACCGACCTACTGCCGGCATCCGGCAAAGTCGCTCTGGTCGAACCAAGGCGCATGCGCGACCGGGCCAACGATCTCCTCGCGGAGGAAGACGACCTCGCCCGAACGCTGGCTTCCACGTGGGCGCGCGATGCCGACCGCAAGTTCCCCCGCCTGCACACCGATACCGACCGACTGCTCGGCAGCTCCCAGTCGATGTGGACCCTGAGCTCGACACCAGAACAACCAGACGCGCCGATGGTGCAGGCCGCCGGCTGGGGACCGGTGGTCGGGGACGGCGAGGGTTTGGCCAAGCGCCTGGGCGAGATGATCGCCGAGAAGTACCGGGTCGTCGTCGCCGCAGATGGCCCCGGGAGCGCCGGCCGGCTCGCCGAGTTGCTGCGCGACCGTGGTCTCGACTTCACGCTCGCAACGGCGAGCACCGATCTCACCAAGCCCGGCGGCTACGTAGCCGTTGCCGCCCTGCACCGCGGTTGCGCATTGCCGGAGGCAAAGTTGGCGATCATCGCCGAAGGCGATCTCACCGGGCGGCGACGAACCCATCGACGGCCACGGCCGCGCAAGCGGCAGGGCACAGGATTCTTCGAGGATTTGAAGCCCGGCAACTACGTCGTCCACTACCAGCACGGGGTCGGGCACTACGAGGGCATGGTCAAGCGGACCATCGGCGGGATCGAGCGCGACTACCTGTTGCTCGCCTACAAAGGCGGCGACAAGCTCTACGTCCCGAGCGATCAGATCGACACGCTGCGCCAATACGTCGGAGGCGAAGCCCCGACGCTGCACCGCCTCGGCGGCTCTGACTTCGCCAAGGCAAAGTCACGCGTGCGCAGCGCGGTGCGCGAGATCGCCCAGGAGTTGGTGGTGCTGTACCAGAAGCGGATCAACTCGATTGGGCACACCTTCGGGTACGACACGCCTTGGCAGGCCGAGATGGAAGACGCATTCCCGTACGTCGAAACGCCCGACCAGCGCATTGCCATCGACGACGTCAAACTCGACATGGAGCGGCCGTACCCGATGGACCGCCTGCTGTGCGGAGACGTCGGTTTCGGCAAGACCGAAGTCGCGATTCGCGCCGCGTTCAAGGCGATCCAAGATGGCAAGCAGGTGGCCGTGCTCGCCCCCACGACGTTGCTCGTGACTCAGCACGGCAACACATTCGCCGACCGTTTCGCCAGCTTCCCGATTCGCGTCGAAACACTGAGTCGCTTCCTCACCAACAAGGAGGCCAAACGAGTGATCGACGGCTTGGCCAGCGGCGAGGTCGACTGCGTGATCGGCACGCACCGCCTGTTGCAGGAGGGAGTGACGTTCAAAGATCTCGGCCTGCTCATCGTCGACGAGGAACAGCGTTTCGGCGTTCAGGCGAAAGAGACGATGAAGAAGCTGAAGGTCAACGTCGATGTGCTCACGCTCAGCGCCACACCCATCCCGCGCACGCTCGAGATGAGTCTCGTCGGCATTCGCGATCTGTCGTTGCTGCAGACGCCGCCCGCCGATCGCCAACCGATTCTCACGTTCGTCGGCGAGTACGACGAGCGGGTCGCCGTCGAAGCGTTGCGCCGTGAACTGCTCCGCGAGGGGCAGGTGTTCTGGGTGCACAACCGGGTCAAGACGATCTCTCAGTGCGCCGAACGATTGCGCGAGCTGGTGCCCGAGGCACGCATTGCAGTCGCCCACGGCCAGATGGACGAGGGCTCACTCGAGCAGATCGTCGTCGACTTCTGGGAAGGCCGCTACGACGTGCTGGTGTGCACAACGATCATCGAGAGCGGCATCGACATGCCCACTGTCAACACCTTGGTCGTCGAACGCGCCGACCTGCTCGGCCTCGGTCAGATGCACCAGCTGCGCGGCCGGGTAGGTCGCAGCGGGTCGCGGGCCTATGCGTATCTCTTCCACCCTCGCGAGGCGCGGCTGACCGAGGAGGCGTACGAGCGGCTGCGTACCATCGGCGAGGCCACCGACCTCGGCAGCGGCTTCAAGATCGCCATGCGCGACTTGGAGATCCGTGGCGCAGGCAACCTGCTCGGCGAGTCGCAGAGCGGCCACATCGCTGCCGTCGGATACGACCTCTATTGCCAGATGGTGACCGAGGCCGTCGGGGAGATGAAGGGCGAGCCGCAGAAGGAGCCGAGCGAACTGAAGCTCGATGTTCCCACCGATGCCTACCTTCCGGTCGACTACGTCACGAAGGAAGAGTCGCGTCTCGAGGCCTATCGCCGTCTGGCGGCCGTCACCACCGCCGGTGAGGTCGATGACATTCGCACCGAATGGGAAGACCGCTTCGGTCCCGTGCCGCCGCCAGCGAACGCGCTGCTGACGGTCGGCTACCTGCGCGCCGAGTGCCATCGGCTGGGCTTGCGCGACGTATCGATCGCGTCCAACCAGGCTCGACTGGCACCTCTCATCCTCAAGACCAGTGCAGAGATGCGCCTGCAGCGGCTGTCGCGCGGCGCGATCTACAAGCACGATTCTCATCAACTCGTCGTCCCGATCCAGCGCGAGGCGGAGCCGGCCGAGTTCCTCGTCGCGTTCCTTCGCGAGCTCGTGCCGACGCAATGAGACTGCAGATCGCCAAGCCCACCGAGCATGTCGCACTGGTCGACTGGCCGTACCTCCAGCGACTCGACGACTGGACCATCCCCGGTCTTCAAGAAGTCACCGGCCTGCACCGCCACGTCGTCCGTCTGGTCGAGTCCGGCGACACCACGTATGTGGTGAAGGAACTTCCCGATCTTCTGGCCGAACGCGAATGGCGGTTGCTGCGTGAGCTGACCGACGCCGGTCTGCCCACGGCCGAGGTGGTCGGCGTGGTGACCGAACGCGAGAACGAGGCCGACGGGCTCCTGATCACCCGGTTCATCGACTACTCGCTTCCCTATCGAGTGCTGCTCTCGGGGCGCGGATTGCAGATCCCGTACCTCGGCGAGCGAGTGCTCGATGCCTTGGCCGGCCTGCTCGTCAGACTGCACCTCGCCGGCTTCTACTGGGGCGACTGCTCGCTGTCGAACACGTTGTTCCGTCGCGACGCCGGCGCGCTCAGCGCCTACATCATCGACATGGAGACGAGCGAGCGGCACCAGACGTTGTCCGACGGCCAGCGCAAACTCGACCTCACGATCGCCACCGAGAACGTTGCCGGTGACTTGGAAGATCTGCACGCCGGCGGACGGCTTGCCGAGGGGATCGACCCGATTGCCACAGCCCAAGCCATCGAGACGACGTATCGGAGCCTGTGGACCGAGCTCACCGGTGCCGACGAGTTCGACGTCAACGAGACGTTCCGCATCGATCATCGGTTGCAGCGCTTGCACGAGCTCGGCTTTGATGCCGCCGAGCTGGAGCTGTACACCACCGCCGACGGTTCGAAGCTGCGACTCATCCCCCGCGTCGTCGAGCATGGTTTTCACGTGCAGCAGTTGAAGATGCTCACGGGTTTGGATACCGGCGAGAACCAGGCGCGACGCTTGCTCAATGACATCAGCCGGTATCGGGCCGTTCTCGAAAAGCGCACCGGCAAGAAGGTGCCGGAAACTGTGGCCGCGGCGAAGTGGCTCGACGAGCGCTTCGAGCCGACGATCGACGGGGTGCCACCCGACCTCGTCGGCAAGCTGGAGCCGGCCGAGCTGTACCACCAGGTGCTCGAGCATCGATGGTTCCTGTCAGAGGCGGCCGGCGGCGATGTCGGGATCGGTGAAGCGGTGACCTCGTACGTACGCGATGTGCTGACACCCGCACCCGACGAACAGCGCACCGGTGGCACGCCCTGGAACGACTACGCCGACGACGACGAGGGCGAGAACGACGATGCCGAAGAACACCTCGACCGGTAGGGTCCGTGCCGTGAATCGACGCCGAGCCGTTCTCGCCTGCGTAGCCAGTTTCTTGATCCTCTCCTCGTGCTCGACGTTCAACGGCAACGACGATGCGGCCCGGGTCGGCGGTCACCATCTATCCACCAAAGCGGTGAGCGCGTTCGTCACCGCGAATGAGCAGTCGATGCCCGGCGACCAGCTACGCGATCAGCTCACGAAGTGGATCCGCGTCACCGTGCTCGAGGCGTCGTCCGGTGCTCCTGCTCAAGCGACACCCTCGACCGCCGCGGAACTCGAGGCCAGGTTGTCGAAGGCACTCGCCACGATCAGTGGGTCCGGCGCCAAGACGCTGTACGAGAGCGGGGTCAACGGCAGCCCGGTGATCTGCCTCGCGGCCATACCTGTGGCGACGATCGATGATGCCAACAACGTGCTCACCACCCTGCAATCGGGCACGAGCTTCGCCGACGCGGCGAAGCAGTTCTCCACCGACCCGACCATCGGCCAAGCAGGCGGTGTCGTCGTCGGTGCCGACGGCAGCGAGTGCTTCGACACGACGACCGTCAACCCTGATGTCACCAAGGTGCTCGCCGGCACCGCTGTCGGGCAACCAGTCACGGCCCAACTCACCACGCTGACCGCCGTGGTGATGATGCGCCCATACGACGACCTGCTGCCCGAGTCGCAGGCGCGCATCGCCAGTGCCAGTGTCACGGACGATCAAGTCGCCGCGATCGTCGGCGACACGCAGGTGTACGTCGACCCGCGCTACGGCAGATGGGATCCCGATTCCGGTTCGGTCGTTCCACTCAGCTCGTGATGACCGGCAGGCCGCGTGTCACCATCGTCGGGCTGGGCCCGGGAGGGCCGGAGTACGTCACCCAGCAGACCATCGAGGCAATCGCTCGATTGCCTCACCGCTTCCTCCGCACCACGCGGCATCCGTCGGCAGTGCTCGTTCCGTCGGCAACGTCGTTCGACGAGATCTACGAATCAGCGGAAACGTTCCCCGACGTGTATGCCGAGATCACCGAACGTCTCGTCGCCGCCGCCAACGAGCACGGTGCCATCCTGTACGCCGTGCCAGGGTCGCCCTTGGTACTGGAACGCAGTGTGCGCCACCTCCGCTCCGACGAGCGGATCGAGTGCATCGTGCTGCCGGCGATGTCGTTCCTCGACGTGGCATTCGCCCGCCTCGGGATCGATCCGGTCGAAGAGGCGGTGCGGCTGATCGACGGCCACGAGTTCGCCACGGCGGCGGCCGGCGACAAGGGCCCGATGTTCGTCGCCCACACCCACGCCAACTGGGTGCTCAGCGACATCAAGTTGGCCGTTGATGCGGCGACCGGCGACGAACCGGTGGTGATCCTGCAGCGTCTCGGCACGCCCGAAGAGCTCGTCACCCACACCACGTGGGCAGACCTCGACCGAACCGTGGAGGCGGATCACCTCACGTGCATCTACATCCCGCACCTCGGCTCGCCCGTTGGCGGTTCACTCGTGAAGTTTCATCAACTCGCCCGCACGTTGCGCGAGCAATGCCCGTGGGATCGGGAACAGACGCACGAGTCGTTGGTCAAGTATCTGCTCGAAGAGACCTACGAGGTCGTCGATGCGTTGCAAGCGCTCGACCCGAACGATGCTTCGACCGACACGGACCTGATCGAGGAGCTGGGTGATCTGCTGTACCAGATCGAGTTCCACGCGACGATCGCCGAGCAGGAAGGTCGCTTCTCGATGACCGACGTCGTCGACGGGATACACGACAAGCTCGTCAGACGTCATCCACACGTCTTCGGTTCCGTCGAGGCAGCAGATGCCGGCACGGTGGTCGCCAACTGGGATGCCATCAAACACGCCGAGAAGGGCAGAACGAGCGTGTTCGACGGTGTGGCCATGTCGCAGCCGTCGCTGAGTTACGCCTACCACCTGCAGCGCAAGGCTGCAAAGGTCGGGTTCGATTGGCCCGACGTCACCGGGGCATTGCCGAAGATCGCCGAGGAAACAGCCGAGCTGATTGCTGCCCTCGACGGCGGAGACCGGCGCGACATCGACGCCGAGCTCGGTGATCTGCTCTTCGCCGTGGTCAACGTCGCTCGCCACCTCGACATCGAACCCGAGGCCGCACTGCGTCAGGCGACGCACAAGTTTCGTCGCCGCTTCGAAGGCGTCGAACGACTGGCCTCGGAGCGGGGCATCGTGATGAAGTCGGCCGACCTGGCCACACTCGATGCACTGTGGGACGACGTGAAGCACTCAGAGGCGGGCAGCCAGCCGTCCGCGCTCAGTGGTGAGCAGATGCCATGAACGCCGGCAGATGGTTCTCCACCGAGCCGTAGCGATCACGGGCGCAGGCACGGTCGAACGAGTGCATCGCTCTCCACACCGCCACGGCAGTCGACATCATCAGGATCACATCGATCACCACGAGACCGGCGAACCAGATCGAGTTGTTGAAGCTCGTCTCCGGCAGGACGATCGTGGCGATGACCCGATACCCGATTGCTGCGAGGGGGAGGAGGATCAGCCGGGTGAACTGCTCGGAGTCGGCTCCGATGCGACGAGCTGAACTGCGCAATGACACCAGCACCGTGGCGTGCCCGATGCACACCCACACGATGGCGCCGGCGAGCCAGTACCCGTTGAGCTCCGGCTTGTTGACCGAACCCACCAGTGCCCCGGCCGGGCCGACCAGATACGCAAAGGGCGGCAACCACGGGGAGGAAGCCAACGGGGCGACGCGATGACCGTTGATGGAAGCGAGCGTCGCCCACACCACCCAGCCGAGATACGCCATGCCGAACGATGAGATCATCAAGGGCATCAGCCAACGAAGTTCGTCGAGCGCTGATCGCCAGTTGTCGGCGGTGATGTGGCGGTACGACTTCGACAGCACGACCGCGGCGATCGTGTAGCCGGCCACACTGCCCAACCAACCCGCGCCGGCCAGAACTCGGGGCGCACCCGTTCCCAGGAGTGCGGGACGGGGATGATCGGTGTGCTCGTACGCTCGCGTGACGACAGGCATCATGAGCGGTTCCGGCTCGTGTGGATCGAGGGCCGGGGGAAGCATTGGTGAGGCGCCGATCGTGTTCGCTGCGGGGGGCTCCTCGAGGGGGTTCAGACGAGACGCCGAAGGATGAGGTGAGGGCCACGGCGACTGAGACTGCAGAGCATCCACGTCCACATCATCGGCACGCGTCGATCGATCTTGAGCAGGAACGGACCGGGCCGCTCCGACCCGCGGTACTGTGCCTTCATGAGCGAGATCGTCAGCATCGTCGGCCGTGAGATCCTCGACTCCCGCGGCAACCCCACCGTCGAGGTCGAAGTCGCCCTCGAGAGCGGCGCTGAAGGGCGTGCCGCGGTTCCATCGGGCGCATCGACCGGCGAGCACGAGGCGGTCGAGCTGCGCGACGGAGGCAAACGGTACCTCGGTAAGGGCGTGGCAACAGCGGTGGGTTACGTCAACGGCGAGATCGCCGCAACGCTGCGCGGCATCGACGCGCTCGAGCAGCGCCTCATCGACATCGAGCTCTGCAACCTCGACGGCACCGACAACAAGGCCCGCCTCGGTGCCAACGCCATACTCGGCACGAGCCTGGCCGTCGCCAAAGCCGCCGCAGCGGAGCTCGACCTACCGCTGTATCGCTACGTCGGTGGCCCCAACGCCCACGTCCTGCCGGTGCCGATGATGAACGTGGTCAACGGCGGCGTCCACGCCGACAACAGCATCGACTTCCAGGAGTTCATGGTGATGCCGGTCGGTGCGCCGAGCTTCGCCGAAGCATTGCGCTGGGGAGCGGAGACCTACCACACCCTGAAGACGGTGCTCCACGACCGCGGACTGTCGACCGCCGTGGGCGACGAGGGAGGTTTCGCTCCCAACCTGGCCACGAACGAGGACGCCATCAAGATCCTCGTCGAGGCGATCGAGAAGGCCGGCTACGCGCCCGGTGAGGAGATCGCCATCGCCCTCGACCCAGCCGTCAGTGAGATCTATCGCGACGGCAGCTACCACTTGCCGGGTGAGGGCAAGGTCCTGTCGTCCACCGAGCTCGTCGCCTACTGGGATCGGCTCGTCGGGATGTATCCCATCGTCAGCCTCGAAGACGGAATGGCGGAAGATGACTGGGATGGGTGGGCAGCACTCACGAGTGCCGTCGGCTCGAGGGTGCAACTCGTCGGTGACGACGTCTTCGTCACCAACTCCACCCGCTTGCAGATGGGCATCGACCGCAAGGTCGGGAACAGCATCCTGATCAAGGTCAACCAGATCGGTTCGCTCACGGAGACCCTCGACACGGTTGAACTGGCTTCTCGTCACTCGTACACGAGCGTGATGAGCCACCGCAGCGGAGAGACCGAGGACGTGTCGATTGCCGATCTTGCGGTCGCCACCAATTGCGGGCAGATCAAGACCGGCGCTCCGGCGCGCAGCGACCGTGTCGCCAAGTACAACCAGTTGCTGCGCATCGAGCAGCATCTCGGCGAGTCCGCCGCGTACCGAGGTCGCGCCGCGCTCGCCGCCCAGCATTGAGCGCATTGACCGCCATTTCGGGTGTGGGCCTGCGAGACTGTGTCGCGTGAGCGACGGGCACCGAACCACCTCGATTCAGCGTCCTCGCAGTTCCGCGCGAGCGCTCCTCGAACGCGAACCTGATCCATCGCGCTTCGACGAGTTCACCCGACCGATCGCCAAAGAGAAGCAACTCGTCAAGGGACGCGGCAAGCGGCTGTTCTTCTCACTGGTCGCCATGGTGATCGCGGCAGCGTTGATCGCCTCATTGTTCGTGCTGCCGGTGAAGAGTTGGCTCCAGCAGCGAGACGACCTCGCCAAGAAGCAGAACGAGCTTGCTGTGCTCAGCGACGCCAACGCGCAACTGGCCGCCGACGTCAACCGGCTGCAGACGCCCGACGGAATCAAAGAAGCCGCCCGCCAAGAGGTCGGCTACGTCGGTGTCGGCGAACAGCGCATCTCGGTGCTGTCCACCCCCGATGCTCCAGTGACCTTGCCGACCGGATGGCCGTACGACGCCATCGCCCAGATCATCGCAGTTCGCGCCGCGCCGCCGGCTGCCGTCCCCGCTACCGCCACGCCCTAGTCCTGCCGAAAGGCGCAAAGCAGCAGTCGGGTCAGCTCAGCGCGGTCCGGCTCCGAGAGCGCGGCGATGCCCGGGAGGTCGGTGGTGAACGGTCCGTCGATCGAGGCGACGAGTTGACGGCCGGTGTCGGTGAGCGCCAGCAACTTGACCCGCCGGTCGGCGGGATCGACCTGGCGCTGGATCAAGTTGCGCTCCTCGAGCCGGTCGGCGATGCCGGTGAGGGTCGATGCATCGCACGACAGGACTTCGGCGACGGAGCCCATCGGCAGCGGACCATCGAGCAGCTTGCGCAGCGAGATCGCCTGCGGCGGAGTGAGATCGAAAGCACGCATGCGTCGGTGCCAGAGCGCGCGCATCCGGCTGATCACCAGTGCTAGGGCGTCGTCGAGCGGTGAACGATCGGTAACGGACCCGTCTGGCACACCAAGAGTTTGACATACATAGATAATTGGTGCAAGCTAAAGATCTATGAGTACGAACCAATCCTCCCCGATTGCCGCCACCGGCTTGGTGCGTCACTTCGGCGAGGTGAAAGCGGTCGACGGCGTCGATCTCGAAGTGCACGAGGGCGAGATCTTCGGGTTCCTCGGCCCGAACGGCGCCGGCAAGAGCACGGTGATCCGGATGCTCACGACCCTGCTCCGCCCGACGGCCGGCAGCGCCAGGGTGGCTGGATTCGACGTGGTCACGCAGGCCAACGACGTTCGCCGACGAATCGGAGTCGCTCTCCAGGATGCGGCGATCGATCCGCTGATGACAGGCAACGAACTCCTGCACCTTCAGGCGGTGCTCTACGGCCTGCCCGCATCGCAGGTCGACGCACGCGCCGCCGAACTGCTCGAACGTGTCGGCCTCATCGGAGCCGCCGACCGGCGCGTCGGCACCTACTCGGGTGGCATGCGCCGCCGGCTCGACCTGGCCTTGAGCCTCATCCACCAACCAACCGTGCTGTTCCTCGACGAGCCAACCACTGGGCTCGATCCGATGAGTCGCATCACGCTGTGGGAGGAAGTGCGGCGGCTCAATGGCGAAGGCACGACGGTTCTGCTCACCACCCAGTACCTCGAAGAGGCCGACCAACTCGCCGATCGGGTGGCGATCATCGATCATGGCAAGATCGTCAAGGAGGGTACGCCGACCGACTTGAAGGCAGCGGTCGGGGCTCCCACCCTGCTGATCTCGGTGGAAGCGCCGCAGGCTCTCACAGCGCGCGACGTGCTGGCCCGCTTCGGTGAGTTGCGCACCACTGCGGAAGGCAGCCTGGGCGTTGGGCTGGAAGGCGGCGCGAGCGCGGTCACCGATGTGGTCAGGGCGCTCGACGAGGCAGGTGTCAGGGTGCAGCATCTCGAGCTCAACGAACCGAGCCTCGACGATGTGTTCGCCGAGTCGACCGGCTACCGACTGGAGGGGGCGGCATCGGCCATGACCGACGCTGGCGGCCCGGCACCCACGCGCAAGCGAGGACGTCGCAAGTGACCATCACCACGACGACCATCAGCCCGGTGCGTGCCAAAGGCTTGTGGGTGTCTCAGACCGCGGCCATGTCGAAGCGATCGATCATCGCCATCGTCCGCCAACCGGCGCTCGTCATCCCCTCGTTGATCTTCCCGCTGTTCTTCGCCGCCCTCGGCAGCTCATCGTTCGGACGCGCCGTTCGACTGCCGAACTTTCCGAAGGTCGACAACTTCCTCGACTTCGCCATCGCCGGCAGCATCGTTCAGGCCGTGCTGTTCGGCAGCGTCACGGGCGGAACTGCGCTGGCGACCGACATCGAGCAGGGCTTCTTCGACCGCCTGCTGGCAACTCCCACCTCGAGGGTCAGCATCCTCGTTGGCCGCCTCGCCGGGGCCGCCGCCTTCGGCGGGTTTCAAGCGTTGTTCTTCGTGGTCGTGCTGTTGCCATTCGGGGTCAGCATCAAGTCGGGTGTGGCGGGCGTGGTCGTGATCGTCCTCTGTGGAGCACTCACGGCGATGGCGATCGGTGGATTCACGGCCGCCATGGCGCTGAAGACCGGTTCATCCGAGGCTGTGCAGGGCAGCTTCCCACTGCTGTTCATCGCCCTCTTCTTCTCCAGTTGCTTCTTCCCTCGCCAAACCATGCAGGGCGCCTACAAGACCGTCGCCGACATCAACCCCGTGTCGCACCTCGTCGAAGGGTTGCGCGGTCTGGTGATCGACGGCTTCACCGCCGGTCACGTGGCTTCGGCACTGCTCATCCCCGCGGCGATCGCGGCGGTGTCGATCGCACTTGCCATGCGCACCCTCTACTCTCGATTGGCATCGCGATGACCAGCACCATGCGCATCCCGGTCGGCCAAGCAGAGGGCGGCGCCCTGCTCAGATCCGCCCGCGGTCTGGCGCTGCGCGGCCTGCGCAGCATCCGCAGGCTTCCATCGGCATTCTTTCCAGCCTTGGCGATGCCCATCTTCCAGATGATCGCCTTCAGCGGCACGTTCTTCGCGATCACCAAGATCCCCGGCTTTCCTACCGACCGCTCCGTCAACTGGTACCTTCCCCTGGCGACATGCATGGGCTCGGGCTTCAGCGGCATCGGCCTCGGCTTCAGCACCGTGCGCGACATCGAGAGCGGCTTCTTCGACCGCTTGCGCATGGCCCCTGCGCCGCGTCTGGCGTTGATCATCGGTCCGTTGATCACTGCGTGGGTGCGCGTGCTGATCGTGGTCACCAGCGTGTGTTTGGTGGGTTTGCTGTTCGGGGCGCGGCTCACCGGAGGCGTCGTCGGGCTGATCACGCTGTACCTGGCCGGGCTGGGAATCGCCACGGCAGCCGCCGGCTGGGCACTTGGGCTCGCCTATCGGTTCGGCGACATGCGCGCCGCGGCGTTGATGCAGCTCACCTTCTTCAACGCGATCTTCCTCAGCAATGCACAGACGCCGTTGAACGTGATGACCGGCTGGCTGCACGCCGTGGCGCGGGTCAATCCGTTCACCAACATCTTGCGCCTGGCGCGCCAGGGCTGGCTCGGTGACGTCACGTGGAACGACACGTGGGGTGGGCTCGTGGCGATCGTCGGCATCAGCGCGTTGACGCTGACGTTTGCCTATCGAGGCCTCGCCAAGCTCGCTCATTAGCCAAAAATGCGAGAATTCACTCGACAACGAGCGATTCGATCGTGAACAATGAGGTTCATGATCGATCGACAAGTTCTTGGTCAACTTCACGCCGAGGAAGAACGGCGGTTCATCGCCACGCATCCACGTTCGGCGGAGCTGGCCAAGGAGGCTCAGGCAAACCTGCTCGGCGGCGTGCCGATGGCGTGGATGACCCGCTGGCCGGGCTCGTTCCCGATCTTCTTCGACACGGCGAGTGGAGCGCACTTCACCGATGTCGACGGGCTCGACTACATCGACTTCTGTCTCGGCGACACCGGTGCGATGACCGGGCACGGCCTGCCTCAGGTCGCGGAGGCTCTCTTCGCGCAGGCCAGCCGCGGCATCACCACGATGCTGCCTTCGACTGACGCGGCTTGGGTCGGTGCCGAGCTCGCCAGGCGCTTCGGGTTACCCGTCTGGCAGATGGCGATGACCGCGACCGATGCGAATCGGTTTGTGCTTCGGTTCGCTCGTCACCTCACCGGCCGGCGCAAGGTACTGGTCTTCGACTGGTGCTACCACGGCTCGGTCGACGAGGCACTGGCCACACTCGACAGCGACGGCCGCACGGTTTCGCGCCCGGGGAACATCGGCGCCGCGCTCGATCCCGCATCGACCACCGTCGTCGTTCCGTTCAACGACCTCGCCGCACTCGAGGCAGCGCTCGCCACGGGTGAGATCGCCTGCGTCTTGGCGGAACCTGCGCTCACCAACATCGGAATCGTCATGCCCGATCGCGACTTCCACGATGCATTGCGCAAGCTCACTCGCGCCCACGAAACGTTGCTGGTCATCGACGAGACACACACGATCTGCGTCGGGCCCGGTGGTGCAACGGCAGCCTGGGGTCTGGAGCCCGACTTCTTCGTCATCGGCAAGACGATCGGTGGCGGCATGCCGGCCGCAGCCTTTGGAATGACCGCTGAGATCGCCGAGCGGTTGGAGCCGACCATCGCCTCCAGCGCTGTCGATGTAAGTGGCGTCGGCGGGACACTCACTGGCAACGCGCTGGCAGTTGCGGCCGTGCGGGCAACGCTCGATTCAACGCTGCGCGACGAAGACTTCGCCCATGCCATCCCGCTCGCGACGGCGTGGACCAACGGCGTGCAATCCACGATCGATCGCCACCGATTGCCGTGGCACGTGCAGCAACTGGGTTGCCGAGCCGAGTACTGGTTCTGCCCTCCGCCACGCGACGGCGCTGCTGCAGCGGCGGCTATCGACGTCGACCTCGACGCATTCATGCATCTCTGGGCGATCAACCGAGGGATCCTGCTGACGCCGTTCCACAACATGGCGTTGATGTCGCCACATCACTCCGCTGCCGATGTCGAGGCCCATGACGCGGTGTTCGCAACGGCCGTGGAAGCATTGACCGCGTGAGACTCGACGGCCAGATCGCCATCGTCACCGGCGCAGGCAGTGCCGGTGGAATTGGCTTCGCCTGCGCGAAGTCGCTTGCTGCGGACGGCGCCCATGTCGTGGTCGCCTCGACCACCGATCGCATACATGCCCGCGTCGACGAACTGCTGGCGCTGGGCGGTGCGGCGACCGGCTTCGTCGGCGATCTCATGGCCGAGGGTGTTGCCGCAGCACTGGTCGAAGCCGCTCACGGCGTAGCCGGTCGCATCGACATCTGCGTCAACAACGCCGGCATGATCGCTGTCGGCATGCAGCCGCACAACCGCGGCACCGCCGAGGTGAGCGCCGACGACTGGGCTGACAGCCTGCATCGCAACCTCACCACGTGCTTCAGCGTCACCCGCGCCTGTCTCGCGCCGATGCGGCAGCACCAGTACGGCCGCATCGTCAACGTCGCGTCCACGTCCGGACCCGTGCAGGCCTTCCTCGGCGACCCCGGCTACCACGCCGCGAAGGCCGGCATGATCGGCCTCACCCGCGCCATCGCCCTCGAGGTTGCCGGCGACGGCATCACGGTCAACGCAGTGTCGCCCGGCTGGATCGCAACCGGCGCGCAACTGGTCGGTGAGCACAGCGCCGGAAAGTACACACCGCTCGGGCGCAGCGGTACGCCCGACGAGGTCGCCGCGGCGGTCCGCTTCCTGGCCGATCCTTCGGCCAGCTTCATCACCGCACAGCAGCTCGTGGTCGATGGCGGCAACGCGCTGCCGGAGGATCGCTCGTGGCGCCCGTCGTCCTGATCACGGGGGCCGCGGGAGGCATCGGTGGCGCAACTGTGGCGCGTTTCGTCGCCGGCGGCTGGCTGGTCGCCGCGGTCGACATCAACGTGTTCGAACCAGCCACTGAACTCGGCGAGCACCTTCTACCGATCCGCGCCGATCTCGCCGATGTCGACCAATGCCGGCGGGCAGTCGCCACCGCCGCCGCGTGGACTGGCCGTCTCGACGCCGTGGTCAACGCCGCAGGCGTGTGGACCGAGGGACCGAGCGCCGACACGACCGAAGCCGAATGGGATCGGGTGGTCGACATCAACCTCAAGGGTCTCTACTTCATCAGTTCGGCCGCCATCGCTCATCTCACGATCACGCGCGGATGCATCGTCAACATGTCATCCGACGCGGGTGTGCAGGGCAATGCCGGCGCGGCGGTGTACTGCGCGTCGAAGGGCGGGGTGTCGAACCTCACCCGCGCCCTGGCCCTGGAGCTCGCTCCCCTCGGCGTTCGAGTCAACGCCGTGTGCCCTGGCGATGTCGATTCGCCGATGTTGCGCGGCCAAGCTGCATCCAGCCCCGACGCGGCTGCCTACCTCGACAAGCTGCTGCGCGGTTATCCGCAGGGCGCCACGGCGCGGTTCATAGAACCGTCCGAGATCGCCGAGCTGATCTGGTTTCTCTGCCAACCGTCGGCAACGGCAATCACGGGCGCGAACATCTCGATCGACAACGGCCTGTCGGCCGGAATCACGTGAGCTCACGATGACCGGTAACCAGCTCGACGACACTGATCGCCAACTCATCGATGCGTTGCAACACGACGGTCGAGCCAGCTACGCCGACCTCGCCGAACTGGTCAGCCTCTCCCCCGCGGCGACGCGCCTGCGGGTGCAACGATTGCTCGACGCCGGCGTGGTCAAGATCGTAGGCGTCACGGATCCGCTCGCCCTCGGCTACCCGGTGATGGCTGCACTTGGTGTGAGGGTGGAGCGCAACGTCCGTGATGTTGCCGACCGAATCGCCGACATCGCCGGGGTGATCTACGTCGTGTTCACCTCGGGTTCGTTCGATCTGCTGGTCGAAGTCCTCTGCGAAGATTCGGCTCGGCTGCTGACCGTGATCGACGACGAAGTGCGCGCCATCGACGGCGTGCGCAGCGTGGAGAGCTTCACCTACTTCGGCATCCACACCCACCGGTTCGTGTGGGGAGCGCGTTAGTGCTCGGGTTCAGCCCGACTCATATCTCCTCAACCGGGCACGGAATCATCTAGTCGCGCGAGAGCACGGTGCGCAGCGCCGACGCAAGTCGGTCCGCGGCGTCGGCTGTGTGTTCGTGGGCACGCCAACCGACGTAGCCGTCGGGCCGGACCAGCGAGGCGCCCGACGAGCCGATTCCGTAGGCCTCGCAGAACGAGTCCGACTGGCCATGATCGATGGCGTGCGACAGCACGTTCACACCGAGTTGGCCGCCTGCGACTGACGCAGCTTGCGCCCACCCCGCTCCGTCAGGCCCCGACATCAGCACGAAGTCGCCCGCGTACAAGTCGAGCGTCGACAACGTCGTGCCGTCGCGCCCGAGCTTGACGTGCGGGGCCCGAGTGCCTGGGAGACCCTGCGACTTGCGCGGGTCGATGTCGAGAGCGCCATCATCGACGTAGCCGCTGTCGGGAATGATTGCGGCGGAGCGATAGCGACTGAACACGACATGCAGATCCGGCAGCGCGGCGTGCATCCCCTCGGTACCGAGATCGGGATCCGAGCGGGTGACGTAGCGGTTGTAAGCCTGCTCCATGGCCAGCGCGCCGGAAGGCTGCCGCTCGCTGTCGTAGGTGTCGAGCAGCGCCGCACCCGCTTCTCCCCGAAGCACATGCGCCAGCTTCCAGGCGAGGTTGTGAGCGTCCCACACGCCGGTGTTGCCGCCGAACCCACCGGTGGGCGGCATCGTGTGCGCAGCGTCGCCGGCGAGGAACACGCGGCCTCTCTGAAAGGTGGTCGCCGCTTCGGCAACCGCTCGCCACTTGTCGACGGCCTGCACATCGACGTCGAGATCGGGGTCGCCGACGGCGACTCGCACCAGATCGGCGGCCATCTCATCGGTGATCGTGTCGGCGACGAACCGCGCTCCCGGTTCGTGGATGTCGCCGACCGTGAACACCACGAGGAACCCGCCGAGCCCCGTCTTCTCCAACCGGAAGAAGCCGCGAACCTGGGGATTGGTCACGTAGATCACGCCGAGGTTCCGGCCGCGCAGCGCAGCCGAGCAGTCAGCCCGAAAGTAGATCGTCACACTGCGCGACAACAATCCATGACCAACGACATCGATGCCCAAGCTCTGACGGATCGGGCTCCGATTGCCATCACAGGCGACCATGTACTGGGCGCCGATCAACTGCTCCGTGCCATCATCGACGTTGCGAACAGTGGCGGTCACGCCGCTGTCGTCCTGGGTGTGGCTCACCAGCTCGGTCGCGTACATGAAGTTGGCCCCGAACTCGCGGGCCCGCTGCAGCAGGATCGGTTCGAGCACTTGCTGTGGCATGAACAAGGCTCGTGCCGGGCTCAGTTCCTCGACACCCGCGTTGATGTTCGGGATGTAGTTGGCGATCTCTCGACCGGCCAGCGTCTCGACGGCGTTGATGCCACCGTCGGGCGCGTACAACGCCAGCGCCGCGGCACCCACACGATCTTCGATGGCAGCGACCCGCATGAGCT
>DATAJN010000594.1:0-2348 GCA_036262105.1 Ilumatobacteraceae bacterium | reverse complement strand
GGCACGGCCCGTGGCCAGGCCGACCCGCAGCGACAGCGGCGCGCAGATCTCCGCGGAGCGATGCTCGAGGTCGAGGGCAAAGGCGATGGAGTTGATCTGCTCGATCGAAACAACCATGCAGCCGTCACCCAGCCACTTGGCGATTCGCACACCGCGCTCACTGGCTATCTCGCGAACCAGGGTTCGGAACGCGCCGAGAATTCGCCCGGCGGCATCATCGCCGAAGGCGGCGGTGTAGTTCGTGAACCCGGAGAGATCGACGAACGTAAACGTACGGGGAACGCGCATGGCACTACTAAGAATACTCGGACGGTCGGTAAGGTGCTCCTATGGCAGCTCGTTTCACCTACTCGCGCTGGGACGGCACGCAACGCGGGTTCGAGCTCGACGCCGATGGGCTGTTCGACGAGCTCACCGATGATCTCTTGTATCACGGCGACGTCAACAGCGCCCTGCGACGGATGATGCAGGAAGGCATGCGCGACCGCAACGGCGAACGGCTGCAGGGCCTGCGCGAACTGATGGAGAAGCTTCGCCAACAGCGTCAGGATCGGCTCGACCAGTTCGATCTCGGCGGGGTCTACAGCGAGATCGCCGACGAGCTGAACGACATCGTCGACGAGGAGCGCCACGCCATCGACAATGCAACGCAGGCCGCCGAGCGCAGCGGTGACGAACGCCGGGCACAGACGGCACGCGACGCCGCGGCCGATCGCAACTTCCGGCTTGACATGCTGCCCGACGACCTCGCCGGCAAGGTGCGCGAGCTGCAGGCCTACGACTTCGAATCGGCTGAGGCCGCACAGCGATTCGAACAGCTGCTCGACAAGATCCGCCAGCAGCTGACGCAGCAGATGGTCGAGCAGATGTCGGGCGCCATGCAGAGCATGACTCCCGAAGACCTCCAGCGGATGAAAGACATGATGGCTGGGCTCAACGAGATGCTCGAGAAGCGTGAGCGTGGCGAAGATCCCGAGTTCGAGAAGTTCATGGAGGACTTCGGCGACTTCTTCCCGGAGAACCCGCAATCGCTCGACGAGCTCCTCGAACAGATGGCCAGGCGAATGGCGGCCATGCAGGCCATGATGAACTCGATGACCGCGCAGCAGCGGGCTCAGCTGCAGCAGCTCTCCGACCAGCTACTCGAAGACATGGACCTGCGGTGGCAGATGAGCCAGCTCGGTCAGAACCTGCAGGCCATGTTCCCGCAGATGGGTTGGCAGCAGGGTTATCAGTTCGAGGGCAGTGACCCGCTGGGGATGGGTCAGGCGATGCAGACCATGCAGGATCTCGGTGATCTCGATCAGTTGGAGAACCTGCTGCGCAGCGCCACCAGCCCAGGAGCCCTGGCCGAGGCCGACATGGATCGAGTTCGCGACTTGATGGGCGACGATGCAGCGCGGTCGCTGCAACGTCTTGCCGAGCTCACCAAGATGCTCGAAGAAGCGGGTCTCATCGAGCAGAAGGAAGGGCGACTCGAGCTGACGCCGAAGGGCTTGCGCAAGATCGGCTCCAACGCACTGCGCGACCTCTTCGACAAGCTGGCCAAGGACAAGGTCGGCCAGCATCAGATGGATCGTCTCGGGCAAGGCCACGAGCGCACATACGAGACGAAGCAGTACGAGTACGGCGACCCCTTCAACCTCGACCTGCACACGACCATTCGCAACGCGCTGCGCCGCAATGGCACCGGCACGCCGGTGAAGCTGTCGCCCGACGACTTCGAGATCGAGAAGACCGAGCACCTCACCAGGTCATCGACCGTGCTCATGCTCGACCTCTCGCTGTCGATGCCGATGCGCGACAACTTCCTGCCGGCCAAGAAGGTGGCGATGGCGCTGCACTCGCTGATCACCTCGCAGTTCCCCCGTGACTACATGGGGATCGTCGGCTTCAGTGAAACCGCTCGCGTGCTCACGGCCGCCCAGCTGCCCGAGGTGTCGTGGGACTTCGTCTACGGCACCAACATGCAGCACGCCTTCCAGATCTCACGGCGCCTGCTGGCCCGACAGAGCGGCACGAAGCAGATCATCATGATCACCGACGGCGAGCCGACCGCCCACATCACCCCCACCGGCGACGTGTTCTTCAACTACCCGCCCGTGCGCGAGACCGTCGACGCGACGTTGCGTGAAGTGGCGCGCTGCACGCGCGAGAACATCCGCATCAACACCTTCATGCTCGACGCGACGAGCTACCTGAAGTCGTTCGTCGAGAAGCTCACGAAGATGAACGGTGGTCGTGCCTTCTTCACCACGCCGGAGACACTTGGCGACTACGTGCTCGTCGACTTCATCGAGCACAAGCGAACGATGAAAACCCGCCGACCGGCTTGAGTCGTCTACTAC
>DATAJN010000593.1:0-2463 GCA_036262105.1 Ilumatobacteraceae bacterium | reverse complement strand
GAATCAACAAGGGCGCCGTTGCCTACTTCAAGTACCTCAACGACACGGCTGGGGGCGTGAAGATGGCCGATGGCAAGACGCGCAAGATCAACTTCGTCGTCGAAGACGACGGCTTCGAAGCTGCCCGCGCCCTCACCAACGTGACCAAGCTCAACGAAGAGGACAAGGTGTTCGCCGTCGCCGGCGGCCTCGGCACGACACCAAACGTGGCGATGTTGCCCTACGTCACCAGCAACAAGGTGCCCGACGTCTTCATCCAGGATGGCACTTCGGCGTTCGGCCAGATCGACAAGTACCCGACCTCCATCATCTGGCAGCCCGCCTACAGCCTGGAGAGCTATCTCTTCGCGCAGTACCTCAAGGACAACAAGCCCGACGCCAAGGTCGGCATCCTCGCCGTGGAGGGCGCGTCCGCCACCGACTACATCGACGGGTTCAAGAAGTCGATCGAGGGGACCAACATCCAGATCGTGTCCGAGAAGACGCATTCCTTCTCCGATCCGACGATGGACCCGTACATCGATGAGTTCAACCGTGCCGGCGCCGACACCGTGCTGTACGCCACGCTCCCGGGCTACGTGTCGCAGGGACTCATCAAGGCCAAGGCGATCGGCTACCAGCCGCTCAACCTCGTCGTCAATCCAGGCAACTCGTACGAGCAGGGCATCAAGAACGCCGGTGACGCTGCAAACGGAATCATCACCCTCAACTTCTTGAAGGATCCGGCGGCCAAGGAATGGGCCGACGATCCGGACATCGCCTGGTACAAGGACCTGCTCGGCAAGTACGCCTCGGATCTCAACCCGAACGACTACTTCAACTTGCAGGGTTTCGCCTGGGCCCAAACCCTCGTGGCGGCACTCGAGCAGGCGCAACCGAATCGTGAGTCGTTCATGAGCGCGGTACGCAACCTCAAAGACGTCAAGATCCGCGGCTTGGTCGACGGCATCACGGTCAACACCTCGTCGACGGACGCGTTCCCGATCGAGTCGATGGTGTTCGAGAAGTTCGAGAACGGTGGGTACACGGTTGAGGGCACGCCGGTCGATGCGTCCGGCAAGACGCCGCTCATCAGCGACGCGATCAAGTAGTGGCGGAGGTGATGGCCGATCTTGTCGACCTGAAAGGACACGTCGCAGTCGTCACGGGTGGTGGTCAGGGTGTGGGGCGAGAGATCGTCCTGCACCTTGCCGCCCACGGCGCTGGCGGTGTCGCGATCCTCGATTATTTTGCAGACCGGGCCGAAGCGGTGGCCAAGGAGGTGGAGGCCCTTGGTTGCCGGGCTCTGCCCGTCGGGTGCGATGTGACGAGCTACCCGGCGGTGCAGGCCGCGTTTGCCAAAGTGGGCGATGATCTCGGGCCGGTCGACATCCTTGTCAACAATGCTGGTAACTCCGGAACAGCGTCGGAGGTGGGTGATCCACGATCGTTCTGGCTGACAGATCCGAGTGACTGGGAGCCGTGGCTTGCCGTCAACCTGTACGGCGTCATGCACTGCACCCGTGCCGCGCTCCCCCTCATGGTGGAGCGCGCCTACGGGAGGATCGTCACCATCACCTCCGACGCCGGCCGAGTGGGGCAGGCGAATCTCGTCCACTACTCGGCCGGAAAGGCGGGTGCCGCCGGCTTCATGCGTGCCATCGCCCGTGCGGTGGGGCGCTACTCCATCACCGCCAATTGCGTCTCACTCGGCGTCATGCGAACTCCAGCCGGCGAAGCCGGCTGGTTGTCGGACCCGGAGGAGGTGCGCAAGGTCCTGAGTCGCTACGTTCTTCGGCGGGTCGGTGAGCCGGCCGACGCTGCAAACATGGTCGTGTTCCTCGCTTCGGACGCGGCGTCGTGGATCACGGGGCAGACGATTCCGGTCAACGGGGGCTACGCGTTTTCGACATGACGGCGAAGGGAGGTGAAATGGCAAGCCGAGTAGGTACGGCACTCGTGCGGCGAACCGTCGTCGACTTCCGAGCTGTCGACAACGGCGTGCGCCTCGAGCGGATCGTGCCGCGAGCGCTCCCGGGCTCCGACTGGGTCAAGCTACGCGTCCGCTGCGCTGGAATCTGCGGCACCGACCTCCACCTCCTGTCTCCCGAAGGGTCGGGCAGCCCGATCTTTCGCGGATGGTTCCCGCCGGTCATCGAGCTGGGGCATGAGATCGTCGGCGAGGTCGTCGAGTCGCAGGTCCCCGAGGCCCCCATCGGTGCCCTCGCCGTCGTCGACCCGTTGCTCGGCTGCCTCGCCAACGGGAGGCCGCTGTGCGGATCGTGCCGCGCCGGACACCCGGCGACCTGTGAAGACGTTGATCGTGGGCCCCTCCATGGCTACGCCATCGGCTTCGCCGAGGGATTGGGCGGTGGCTGGGGCGACGAGGTCGTCGTACACGCGAGTCAGATCCATCTCGTCCCTGATGGGCTTGCTCCCGATGTCGCTGTACTGGCCGAGCCGCTTGCGGTAACCCTGCACGCC
>DATAJN010000592.1:0-4734 GCA_036262105.1 Ilumatobacteraceae bacterium | reverse complement strand
CTCCTGGCGCGCCTGTCGAAGTGGCTGCTGGCCAGGAGGCTCCCGATCCTGAGGTCGTCGAGGCTCCGGCAGTCGTCGTCGAGCCTCCGGCCATCGAGGTCAGTTCCGAGGTAGTCGCCGATGTCACCTCCGACGACGAGGTGCTCGACGAACCGGTCGCGCCGGCAACGCCCAGTAGCGAGATCAACCGACTGGCGTCCGTACCTGATCTGATCGTCGATGACGAGCCGATCGAACTACCCCGCATCAACTCAGCGAGCGGCTCGATCATTCAAGCCGGCCCGGTGTTCACGCCGATCCTTCCCGAGACGGTGTTCGCGCCCGTTCCCCGAGCCGCTACGACGACCGTCGCGACCCTCGTTGCCGAGTCCAACACGGCACACCATCGGTCGCGCCGAAAGTCGAAGCATCGACTCCGCCGCTTCATGTCGTTCGTCGTGTTGCTGGGGTTGCTCGGCGGCGGCGCTTACGCGGCGAAGAAGTACCTCCTGCACAAGAACCTACCGAAGTGGTCGGTGGAGCTCGAGCCGTTCGCCACCGATGTCACCACCGGGCGCGGTCTCGAGTTCAAGAGCACCGTCGAGGTGACACCACTGCCGGTCACGGATTACGCCAATCGGCTGGCCGCGTCGGTGATCACCGTCCAGCCGAGTCGCGCCGAAGCCTGGCGCGCGCTCGGACTTCTGAACGGCGAACTCGATCTCGAAGCGATCGGGCTTCAGGCGATGAACGACTCGCCTGCGTTCTACGATCCGGCCACCAAGACCATCTACGTCAGTGACGACCTCAAGCCGTACGAGCATCTGTATCGGTTCGCGTTGCACCGTGCGCTGGCGTCGGCACTGCTCGACCAGCAGTTCGACTGGAGCTCGCGTCTGGCGACGGCCACGCCGGCAGCAGCGCTGGCGTTGCGGGCAACGGTCGACGGCGACGCGCTGGCGGTGGCCAACTCGCTGGCCGAGCACGATGCCCCCGACCAGCTTGCCCCCGAGCTGTTCACCTTCGTTCAGGGTCACGCTAGTGCCGTGGCACCTTCGCAATTCGCGGCCGCGATCGTGGGGCGTGCAGGCGTCTCGATGCGCCCGACCATCGCGGCGATGCCCACTGTGCCCGATGCCCGGTCAGCACTCGAGCTGTCGACGCCGGCCAGCGATGCTGTGCTGAACGTTGCTCGGCCGCAGACCTCTGAGGTTCCGACAGCCAACTCGCAAGGTTTGATGTTCTGGTACTACGTGCTGGCCAGCCGGATCGATGACACGCAGGCGTGGTCGGCCGCCGTGCACTGGGCGAGTGATTCCCTGACGGGATCGACGGGATCGGGCACCCAGTGCTTCGACGCCACGGTGGGCGCGGCAGACACCGATGGAGCCGCTCTGCTCCTGACGGCGTTCCAATCATGGGCGGCCGCTGCTCCTGCCGAGTCAACGACGTCGGTCGCGGCAGGCGATGACAACCAGATCACCATCCGCGCCTGCGACCCGGGTGCCGCGGTCACAGCTCAACTTCCGCCGAAGGTTCCTGTTGTCTTCGGTGGTGCAGGGGTCGAACGTGCCCTCGCCCAAGCTGCCATCCGCGCTGCCGTCGCGACGAAGGTCGACGTGGCCTGCCTGATCACCGCGGCCCGCCAGCGCGGCACGGCCCTGACGGCGACATCCGACGACGCCCCGGTACTTGCCATCGACTGGCAACCGGCCTACGTCACGGCCAACCTCGATCTGGCGGCTGGCTGCCCCGCCGCGCCGGGCTGACGAACGCGTTGCTCGCCCGGAAAACTGCGGACATCGAATGACGCCGCCAGAGTACGGTGGCTTGCGGAGGTACTCGGTTGTGCGATCGCCGGTGAGGTCATGATGCAGAGCGGGATCACTTCTCGGCTCGTCGCTCTTTGTCTGGATGCGAACGATCCGTTCCGACTGGCGCGCTTCTGGGCCGACGCGCTGCGCTGGGAGATCGACGACGAGACCGAGGATGAGATCGGTCTTGTACCGACGGATGACACCAGATTCCGGATCCTGTTCGAGCCGGTCCCGGAGCGGAAGATGGGCAAGAACCGTCTCCATCTCGATCTGACGACCACGTCCATCGATGACCAGGAGGAAACGGTCGCGAGGTTGGTCGGGCTCGGCGCCCGCCACATCGACGTCGGTCAGGGCCCAGACGTTGGTCATGTCGTGCTTGCCGATCCCGAAGGCAACGAGTTCTGCATCATCGAGCCGGAGAACAAGTTTCTCGCTGGTTGCGGACGGCTGGGATCGATCACGTGCGACGGTACGCGGGAGGTCGGGTACTTCTGGAGCGAAGCGCTCGGATGGCCGTTGGTCTGGGATCAGGACGAAGAGACCGCGATCCGCGCTCCGGACGGTACGGGTCCGTTCATCACCTGGGGTCCGCCGCTTGCCCCGAAGATCGGCAAGAACAGGCTCCATCTCGACATCGCTCCGCCCGGCCACGTTGATCAGCGAGCCGAGGTCGACCGTCTCGTTGCTCTTGGGGCAACTCCAATCGACATCGGCCAAGGCGATGTCGATTGGGTGGTGATGGCCGATCCCGATGACAACGAGTTCTGTGTGTTGAGCCCCCGTTAGCGCGTTCACGTCCCGCGCGCTCCGATCTGCCCCTATCGGCCTGCTACACGGGTGATCCTGACGGCATCAGTCGCGGAAGTTTTCGAACTGCAGGGGGATACCGAGGTCGGCACCCTTCAACGCGGCGATGATGCTTTGCAGGTCGTCGCGCTTCTTGCCGGTGACCCGGACGGTGTCGCCCTGGGTCTGGCTGCTGATGCCCTTCGGGCCCTTCTCCTTGATCATCTTGTTGATCTCGCGGGCCTTGTCGGAGGAGATGCCGACCTTGATCGTCAACACCTGGCGAACGCTGTTCTGCGTCGCCTCTTCGATCTTGCCGTAGTCGAGACCCTTCAACGACACGCCACGCTTCACCAACTTCTCTTCGATGACGGTTCTCAGAGCAGTCAACCGATCCTCGCTGACGGTGCGAAGCGTGAGCACCAAGGTGCTCTGTTCGATCGATGAGTCGGTGTTCTTGAAGTCGAAGCGAGTGGCGATCTCGCGCTGAGCCTGGTCGATGGCGTTGCGCAATTCCTGCCGGTCAACCTCGGAGACAACATCAAAGCTGGGCATGGAGTGAGACTAGTTGCGCCGCTAACCTCATCTCCCTCAGAGGGTCGGTACCCGAGTGGCCAAAGGGGGTTGACTGTAAATCAACTGGCATAGTCCTACGGAGGTTCGAATCCTTCCCGGCCCACCACCTGAGATCGCCAGGCTCCCCGTGGAGCCTGGCGATTGCACGTTCTGAGCAAGCACCACCCATGATCCTGATCGACGCCGAACGTCTCGCCGCCAGCCGGCCGAATCGACCGTTGTTCGCCGACGTGTCGGTGACCATCAGCGATGGCGATCGGCTCGGCGTGGTCGGCCTGAACGGTTCTGGCAAGAGCACCTTGTTGCGGATGCTCGCCGGCGAGTTACGGCCCGAGACAGGCGAGGTGCGGCGCGGGCGCGGCGTCAGGGTGGGCTTCCTCGCCCAGAACCCGACATTGCCCACAGGTTCTGTTCGCGAGGCAGTCGGCGCCGGATGGCAGGGCGAGGCCATGCTCGACCGCCTCGGGATGACTCCACTGCTCGACGCCTCCACCGGCGAGCTCTCCGGCGGTGAGGCCAAGCGAACCGCCCTGGCCCGGCTGCTCGTCGGCGAACACGAAGCGCTCATCCTCGACGAGCCGACCAACCATCTCGATCTCGACGCCATCCAGTTCCTCGAGGAACGGCTGGCTGCCTTCCGTGGTGGATTGGTGCTGGTCACTCACGACCGTCATGTGCTCGACAACCTCACGACGAGAGTCCTCGAACTCGACCGCGGCACGGCCTATCTCCACGTGCCCTCGGGTTGGCAGGCGGGCTCGGGGTACGCGGCGTATCTCGCCGGCCGTGCCGAGCGTGAGGAGCGAGCGGAGATGGCGGAGCAGGTTCGCAAGAACCTGGCAACGCGTGAGCTGGCCTGGTTGCGTCGGGGCGCCCCGGCGCGAACGTCGAAGCCCAAGGCCCGCATCGCCACCGCGACCGCACTGGTCGAAGGGCGGGCTCAGGCGGCGGCCCGCGACGGCGATCTCGGTCTGGCGATGGGTTCGAAACGATTGGGTTCCAAGGGAATCGAGCTCAGCGACGTGTCGTTCGTCTGGCCGGATGGAACCCCAGACGGCAACAAGGTGATCGAGCCCTGCTCGTTGGTGTTCGAGCCGGGTGACCGGGTCGGCGTGGTGGGTGCGAACGGTGCCGGCAAGTCGACCCTGCTCGACCTCCTCGCCGGCCGGTTGATGCCGAGCACGGGGCGCGTGGATCGCGGGTCCACCGTGCAGATCGGCTACTACGACCAGCTCGGGCGCGACCTCGATCTCACCCAAAGGGTCCGCGAGGCCGTCGCTGGCGACAAGGGTGAGCCGTCGGTGGCCGATGTCGTGTTGATGAAACGCTTCTGGTTCGACGGCGATGCGCAGTTCGCTCCCATCGCGACATTGAGCGGCGGCGAGCGCCGGCGTCTGCAACTGCTGCTCACGTTGGTGCCCCAACCGAACGTTCTGCTGCTCGACGAGCCCACCAACGATCTCGATCTCGACACCTTGAGGGCGCTGGAGGACTTCCTCGACGATTGGCCCGGGATCGTCGTGACTGTCAGCCACGACCGCGCCTTCCTCGACCGAGTCACCGACGAGTTGCT
>DATAJN010000591.1:0-5171 GCA_036262105.1 Ilumatobacteraceae bacterium | reverse complement strand
GTTCGTCGCCACGTTCGTGTATGCCGTGCTCTCGCTCGGGTCCATCTCCCACGGCAGCAGGGGCGATTTCGTGCCGCACCTGTCGATCACCGTCGCCTTGCTGCTCGTCCTGACGTCGCTGGGCGTGCTGATCTTCTTCATCCATCACGTCGCCAAGTCGATCCAACTCCCAGAGGTGATCGCCTCGATCGCCAACGAGCTTGCCGTCGCCATCGACGCCGAAGCGATCACGTCAGGGGGTCTCAGCGCACTCGAGGCAGGCCCGTCGCCCGCCGAGCTGCGGCGTCGGCTCGACGAATCGGGCACGACCATCCCGGCGCCTCACAGCGGCTACCTCCAGTTCGTCGCCTACGACGTGCTGGTCGGAATCGCGGCAGAGTCCGAGGCAGTCGTGCGGCTCTTGTATCGACCCGGGCACTTCGTGGTGGAGGGCCTCCCGCTGGCGACGGTATGGCCGGCCCAAGCGGCCGACGCTGTCACGCACAACCTCGAGAAGGCACACTTCACCGGTCCCCACCGCACGCTCACTCAAGATCTCGCCTTTGCCATCGACCAACTCGTCGAGATCGCCATCCGCGCACTCTCACCGGCGGTCAACGACACGTTCACCGCGATCACCTGCGTCGACTGGCTCAGCGACGGTCTCTGCAAGATCACAGCGAACTGGAATCCTCGACTGGTACAACGCGACAGACTTGGATACGTGCGGATCATCGCCGCCGACGTCCGTTACGAGCGATTCGTCGAACGGTCCTTCGACAAGATCCGTCAAGCGTCCAGAGGCATGCCGGCAATCATGATTCGTCAGCTCGATGCCCTTGCCAAGATCCTGGCTTATGCGACGAACGATGCTCAGCGCACAGCACTAGTGGAGCAAGCCGACATGATCCTGCGGTCCAGTGAGGACTCAGTGCCCGAGGACAGTGACCGCCGCGACGTCCGTCGTCGCTACGTCCTTATGACCGCAGCTGCAGGGTCGTCACGAGCGGCGACGGGTGACGGCGTCCCCCGGAACAACGGAGCGTAACCAGAACACCGTGCACCGCTGACGCGCACATTCGTCATCGTTCGTTAACTTTGTCCTCTCCAGCTCGAAACGCGAACCACATATGTTCCACATGACCGGGCCCTCCGTGGTACCGGACGTCCAGTTCGACGAACACTGAGGAGCTACGTGGCAACCGCGACGCACGCCGGAGAGACGAGACGGGCGCGAGCTCGATCCGTTCGCCAGAATGACCATTGGCCGGACCAGCCATTCCGAGGCGAAGGGGTGGGCGATGTCACGCGGTAAGAAGCTCTTCGCCCTCAGCTTGTTGACATTCGTCGTACTGATCGTCGTCGGTGCCTCGTACTCGGGCCATCACGGCGATCCAACCGGCGCGGTCACCGGCACGGCGACTGACGTCATCGGTGCCCAAGGCCTCAGTGGCGACACCGTGCCGGTGTCTCAGGTGGGCATCAACGCCCTGGCGAACGAGACCGGCCATCTGCACGTGGCGGTCAACTTCAGTTGGTTGTTGATGACCGGCTATCTGGTTCTGTTCATGCAGGTCGGCTTCGCCTTCCTGGTGACGGGTCTGACCAGAGCGAAGAACGCCGGCCACATGATGATGATGAACGTCGCCGCGTTCGCCATCGCGCTGGTCGCCTACTATGCAGTGGGCTTCGCGTTCCACTTCGGCGGGGTTGCCCCGGTGTCCAACCTGGGTGGTCTCGGGCCGCTCACTGGACTGTTCGGGCATGGAAACGCCGGCGTGATCGGCACCCACGGGTTCTTCCTCCAGAGCGGTCACGGCTACGACGTCGGTGTCATGGCCATGTTCTTGTTCCAGGTCGTGTTCATGGAGACCGCCGGGTACATCATCATCGGCGCGATCGCCGAGCGGATCTCGTTCGCCGGCTTCATCCTCGCTGAGCTGGCGATGGGCGCGATCATCTATCCCATCTACGGAAACTGGCTGTGGGGTGGGGGCTGGATGGCACACCTCGGCACGTCGCTCCACTGGGCTCATGGGGCGGTCGACTTTGCCGGGTCGGGGGTGGTCCATGCCACCGGTGGCTGGGCAGCGCTTGCGCTGGCCCTGGTGCTCGGCCCTCGCATCGGCAAGTTCAACAAGGACGGAACGCCGAACGCGATACCCGGTCACAACATCGGCTACGTCGTGATCGGCACGATGATTCTCCTGTTCGGCTGGATGGGTTTCAATCCGGGGTCGACGTTCGGCGCAACCGACCTGCGCATCTCGGTCGTAGCGGTGAACACCTTGCTCTCGGCGTGCTTCGGTTTCATCGCCGCAATGGCGTGGACCAATGCGAAGTACGGCAAGCCCGACATCTCGATGTCGTGCAATGGAATGCTCGCCGGCCTGGTTGCCATCACAGCGCCATGCGCGTTCGTCGCACCGTGGGCCGCGTCCGTCATCGGGCTCATCGCCGGCTTTCTCGTCTGCTACAGCGTCTGGTTCTTCGACCATGTCGCCCATGTCGACGATCCCTGCGGCGCCATCTCGGTGCATGGGGTCAACGGGGCGTGGGGTGTGCTCTCGCTCGGCATCTTCGCCGACGGCACGTATGGCGCCGGCTGGAACGGTGTCAGCGGGAATGTGAAAGGGCTGCTCTACGGCGACGCCGGCCAGCTGGCGGCCCAGGCTGCCCACGTCGTGGTCGGGTTCATCTGGGCGTTTGGTGTCACCTACGGCATCTTCAAGGTGGCGGGCCGATTCATGAAGATTCGAGTGTCGGCAGAGGCCGAGATCGAAGGCCTGGACATGCCGGAGTTCGGCGCCCTTTGCTATCCCGACTTCCAGTTGGTCTCATCCGCCGTCGGGCACGCACCCCAGGGTTCACCGCCGAGACCGACGTCCGCCGTGGCCGCTGGCACCGATGTGGGGGGACGTTCGTGAAGCTCATTACTGCAATCATCAAGCCGTTCAAGCTCGACGACGTGAAGACGGCACTCACCGAGCTCGGGTTGGGGGGCATCACGGTCACCGAGGCCCGAGGTTTCGGCCGCCAACGAGGTCACACCGAGGTGTACCGCGGCACCGAGTACAACGTCGACTACGTCCCCAAGGTATGTGTCGAGGTGCTCGTCGACGATGACGACGCCCTGCGCTTCGCCGATGCGATCGTCGAGGCTGCCCGCACGGGTCAGATCGGCGACGGCAAGGTCTGGATCACCCAAGTCGAGACGGTGATACGTGTGCGAACCGGAGAGATGGGGAGCGACGCGATCTAGTCGGAGTTCGACTCGACGAGCCGATATCCGATGTGTGGTTCGGAAACGATGCGCGGCACACCGTCACCCTCGCCGAGGCTCTTGCGCAGCTTGCTGACAAGGACCCGCAACGCGTGCGATACGGAGTGGTCTGTCTCGGGGCCCCACAACTGCTGGACCGCATGTCGAGTCGTGAGAAGACCGCCGGGGTTTCGGGCGAGCATGGTGAGGAGCTTGAACTGCCGCGGAGGCAGTTCGATCGGCTCTCCGCTGACTCGCGCTTCATGCGCCTCGACATCGATCGTCAATGCCCCAACCGTGATCGTCGGATCTTGGAATAGCGATGTGAGGGTCAGCCGGTGGCGAATGGCAACGCGTATGCGCGCCAGCAGCTCCGGCATGGAAAATGGCTTCGTGATGTAATCGTCGGCTCCCTCGTCGAGTGCCTGCACCATCCGCTCCTCGCTGCCGTCGGCGGTGACGACGATGATCGGAGTCTTGGTCCACAGACGAAGATGACGGCACAGCTCGAGACCATCCATATCGGGTAGCCCGAGATCGACGATGATCACGTCGGTTGTCTGGGCGGAGACGGCTTCCAACGCGCTGGCACCGGTCGACGCGGTGACGACCCGGTAGCCACGGGCCGAAATACTTGCCTCCATCATCTTCAGCGGCGCGATGTCGTCTTCGACGACGAGAACGACGGGTGATTCACGCTCGTTCGAAGGGGGCGGAGACGGGGAGGGTGAAGGTGAATCGGGCACCACCGCGCGGGTTGTCATCAGCCGCGATGCTACCTCCGTGGGCTTCGACGATGGACTTGCAGATCGCCAGTCCAACTCCCGACAGCGAGCCATGTTCTTGCCCGTGCCAGGGCTCGAACAGCTGGGTGCGATCGATCTCCGGGAGCCCTGGCCCATCGTCAGCCACCGTCACCTGGATGCAGCGGGCTTCCGCCCCCGCCGGGACGGTGCTCGCCGAGATGCGTGCATGGTGACCTCCGTGTCGCACGGCGTTCTCTAGCAAGTTCGTCAGAACCTGGTCCAACAACGTGGGATCGGCGCTCAACAGTGGCAAGTCCGGGTCGACGTCGACGGCGAGCATCGAGCCCGCGAACACACGCTGCAATCGCCTCACAGAGTTTGCGATGAGATCTCCGAGGTCGACGATGTCGAGGTGTGGCTCCAGCGCGCCCGCCTCGATTCGGCTGAGGCTGAGCAGGTTGCTGACGATGCGATCGAGCCTCTCCGCTTCAGAGATGACCATGTCGAGCAGTTCGTCTCTCGTCCTTCCATCGAAATCAGCTCCGGACCGCAGGTCGGAGGTCACTCCGCGGATCGTCACCAGCGGTGTGCGCAGATCGTGCGACACGGAGCGCAGTAGGGCGGAACGCTGGCGGTCGATCTCCTCGAGAACTGCCACCCGCTGTGCCTCAGATGCGAGCCGCTCTCGCTCCGCAGTCACCTCGACGAGCGCATCGTGGATCCTGGCGATCTCGGCTGCGTTGATCTCGGCGGCTCTGCGCCGGTCTGCTTGCTGGGCGACCAGGGTGCCGATCGCCACGGCAACCGTCGCGTAGACGATGTAGGCGATGACATCCTCCACGCTGTCGATCGTGAGTGACAAGAACGGCGGGATGAAGATGGCGTTGAAGGCCAGCGCCGCGCAGACCGCGACGACGATCGACGGCCGGCGCCCTCCGAGCAGAGCCGCCAGCACGACAGGAAGGACCAGCAACAGTCCGGGCGTCGCCCGTGACAGCCGGTCGTGAACGAACCCCAACGGGACAGCGATGACGATCACGGCGGCGATGCCGGCGACAAGTCCAACTATCGGACGCGGTGTTGTATCACGCGGCACGCATCATCATGGCGCATCGTAGAGCGTTGTCGCGAGACCTCGGACTCTGCCAGCATCGTTGCATGAGCCAGGCGTTCGTCCTCGTCGT
>DATAJN010000590.1:0-3553 GCA_036262105.1 Ilumatobacteraceae bacterium | reverse complement strand
GGGTTTCCTGCGCCCGCGGGTGCCGTCGTGGCGGTGGCGGCTGCCGTGGTGGCGGTTGCACCTTCGGTCGCTGTCGGGGCCTGCGTCACCGTCGGTGCCTCCGTGGCCGACGATGGGGCTTCCGTCGCAGGTGTTGCCGTCTTGTTGTCGCTGCCACACGCGGCGAGCGCTACAGCAACCATGGCAGCGGCGCCGCTGCCCACGATCAGCTGCCGACGGTTGTACCTCGCGGGCAGTAGGCCCTTTTCAGGATCGAACGCCATTCTCTTCCCCCTTGTATCAAGAGCGTCCCCAAAAGCCGTGACGCCGAGTCGTAGGACTATACATCGCGGGATCGACCGTCATTTCAAACTTGGTGTGAACAACTGGTGCGCAATGTCTCGGTATGGCCGTCGACACCCAGGACCTGCCCGGAGATGAAGCGAGCCGCGGGTGACGACAGGAAGACGACGGCCTCGGCGATGTCGGCAGCGTCGACGACGAACGACCCCATCGACACCTGGCTCTCGTAGGCCGACCTCACCTGCGACGGAGTCACTCCCGTCAGCGCTGCCTCCCGATCGATCACACCGTCCATCCGTGGCCCGCCGACCGAGCCGGGACAGATGGCATTGACCCGGATGCCGTCGGCACCGAGCTCCATCGCCCAGGTCTTGGTCAGCCCGATGACCGCCCACTTGGCGGCGGCGTAGGGCGAGCGCATGGGGTACCCGAAGATCCCCGCCGTGGAGGAGATGTTGACGATCGACCCGGGCAGGTGTCGCAACAGCGGCACCGCCTTGCGGGTGCACCGGAACATCGAGCCGAGATTGACTCGTACGCAGTGGTCGAATTCAGCGGGATCCATCTCCTCGACCCTCGCCGTCGGCCCGGCGATGCCGACGTTGTTGACGAGCACATCGAGCCCACCCATGCGCGCGGTCACCTCGTCGAAGAGCGCGTCGACCGTTGCCGTGTCGCCGACGTCGCCGACCACGTCGGGTTCAGTCGCCGGATCGGCGTCGACCACCATCACCCTCACGCCGTGCTCGGCCAGTGAGTTCGCAATCGCCGCACCGATGCCCGAGCCTCCGCCCGTGACCAGCGCTCGTAACCCCGTCATTCCGTCCATGGCTCCTCCTCGCTGCGAACAACTTAGAGTTCAGACAACATGCATCAAGCCAACACGCAATCAGATGGAGGGCGCTGCTCATGAACTGGGAAGTTTTCATCACGTGTGCCATCACCGGGGCCGGCGACACCGTCGGCAAGAGCCCACATGTGC
Organism: Ilumatobacteraceae bacterium; assembly: GCA_036262105.1. Classification (GTDB taxonomy): domain Bacteria; phylum Actinomycetota; class Acidimicrobiia; order Acidimicrobiales; family Ilumatobacteraceae; genus JAENVT01. Next base: position 2,289 of record DATAJN010000590.1, on the reverse strand, counting down.
CAGTCACACCCGAACAGATCGCCGCTTCCGCGATCGATGCCGCCAAGGCGGGCGCGGCTGTCGTGCACATCCACGTCCGCGATCCGAAAACAGCAAAGGGCGCGCGGGCAACGGAGCTCTACGCCGAAGCAGTGGAGCGCATCCGCGACTCAGGAGTCGACGTCGTACTCAACCTCACCGCCGGGATGGGCGGCGACCTGGTGTTGGGCGGAGACGAGGCCGTGCTGCCGATCAATCCGGATGGCACCGACATGGCGGGCGCGACCGAGCGACTCGACCATGTGCGCACGCTGATGCCCGAGATCTGCACGCTCGATTGCGGCACGATGAACTTCGCCTCCGGCGGCGACTACATCATGGTCAACACCCCCAGCGTGCTGCGCAGCATGGCTCGTCAGGTGCAAGCGCTGGGTGTGCGCCCGGAGCTGGAGGTGTTCGACACCGGCCATCTCGTGCAGGTCAAGGAGCTGATTCGCGACGGCTTGCTCGACGATCCGGTGATGATTCAGCTGTGCATGGGCATCGCCTACGGCGCGCCCGACGACCCCAACACCTTCTTGGCCCTCGTCAACAACTTGCCCAACGACTGCGTGTTCTCCGGGTTCTCGATCGGCCGAATGCAGATCCCGTTCGTGGCCATGGCCGCGCTCGCCGGCGGCAACGTGCGCGTCGGTCTGGAAGACAACCTCTACCTCGGGCCCGGCCACAAAGCCACCAACGCCGAGCTGGTCACCCGCGCCAAGCAGCTGCTGGAAGGCATGAACGTGCGGATTCTCGGCCCGCAGGAAGTGCGTGACAAGCTGAAGCTCATCAAGCACTGAGCGCACAACGGGGGATCACGGCGATGGCTGAACAAGTGGTGGTGCAGCATGGCTTGGAAGGTGTCATCGCCTTCGAGACCGAGATCGCCGAACCCGATCGTGAGGGCAGCGCGCTGCGGTACCGCGGCGTCGACATCGAAGAGCTCGTCGGTTTTTACGACTACGGGCACGTCTGGGGACTGCTCGTCGACGGCTCGTTCGATCCCGGGCTGCCGCCCGCCGAGCCGTTCCCGATCCCCGTGCATTCCGGCGACATCCGCGTCGACGTGCAGAGCGCGCTGGCCATGCTCGCCCCGTTCTGGGGCTTCCAGCAATTGCTCGACATCGACGACACACAGGTGCGCGACGATCTGGCCCGCGCCTCGGTCATGGCCCTGTCGTTCGTCGCCCAATCGGCGCGCGGTCTCGGGTTGGCGATGGTGCCGCAGAAGCACATCGACGGCTCGTCCACGATCACCGAACGATTCATGCGTCGCTGGCGCGGCGATCCCGATCCCAAGCACGTGAAGGCGGTCGACGCCTACTGGGTGTCGGCGGCCGAACATGGCATGAACGCCTCGACGTTCACGGCACGCGTCATCGCCTCCACCGGCGCCGACGTCGCCGCAGCGTTGTCCGGTGCAGTCGGCGCCCTTTCCGGCCCGCTGCACGGTGGCGCGCCGTCGCGCGTTCTGCAGATGCTCGACGAGGTGGAGAAGGAGGGCGACGCCGTCCGCTGGGTGAAGCGGGCGATGGACCGCGGTGATCGCCTGATGGGTTTTGGCCACCGCGTCTACCGCGCCGAGGATCCTCGTGCCCGCGTCCTACGCCGTACGGCGAAGGAGTTGAACTCGCCACGCGTCGAGGTCGCCGAGGCGCTCGAACAGGCCGCGCTCGACGAGTTGAAGGCTCGCTACCCCGACCGTGTGCTGGCCACCAACGTCGAGTTCTGGTCGGCGGTCGTGCTCGACTTCGCCGAGGTGCCGGCCCACATGTTCACGGCCATGTTCGCCTGTGCGCGTACCGCCGGATGGAGCGCGCACATCCTCGAGCAGAAGCGCACCGGGCGCTTGATCCGGCCGTCGGCCATCTACACGGGTCCGCCGTCGCGGCCGCCGAGCGCCGTAACGGGTGCGGCCGGCAAGGTCAGCCAATGACGGCGGGCCACATCGGCCTGCTCGGCGGAGGAGTGATCGGGGGTGGTTGGGCCGCACGGTTCCTCCTCAACGGGCACGACGTCGTGCTGTTCGATCCCGATCCCGAGGCACCCCGAAAGGTCGGCGAGGTACTCGCCAATGCCCGGCGCGCCAATGCCAAGTTGACCAACGCTCCATGGCCGGCTGAAGGGTCGCTGCGAATCGTCACGACGGTCGAAGAGGCTGTGGTCGGGGCGTACTTCGTGCAGGAGAGCGCCCCGGAGCGGCTGGAGCTGAAGCAGCAGTTGTTCGCCGCCGCCAGCCGAGTCGCCGACCCCGGCGTGGTGTTCGGA
>DATAJN010000589.1:0-4431 GCA_036262105.1 Ilumatobacteraceae bacterium | reverse complement strand
GACGGAGGATCGTTCTGCGCCGAACGCGGCGCACGACGCCATCTACCGAATTGCCATCCATGCAGCCACGCTCACCGAGCCGTGGTACATCGAAATGCGTGACGAGCTGACTGACCTTGCCTACGTCGAGATCGTCGCCATCGCTTGCACCGTTGCCGACGTCGTCGCCTTCCGCCGAGCTGCGGGGCTCGACCCGTGGGACCTCCCGTCACCTGTCGATGGCGAGCCGTCGCGCACGATCCCGGAAGGTCTCGTCCAGGCCGGCATGAACTGGGTGCGGGTCACGAGCCCCGCCGACGAGACGGCGGCCGTGGTTCAGGCGTTCACATCCGTGCCGGCGGAGCTCGATCGGTTGTGGACCCTCGCCGCTGCTCAATACATCCCCAACCTGGAGATGGTGGATCCGCTCTGGACTCGGGGCACGCTGTCCCGCCCGCAGATGGAGCTCGTGGCCGCTCGGATTTCCCAGCTCAGGGAGTGTTTCTATTGAACGACCGCTCATGCCAGCATGCTCAGTTGGAGCGGCCAGCAGAGTGAGATCCCGATCGATCTCGTCGCTCTGGCGCGCGGGCACGGAGACGTCGGGGTTCCACTGGCGGACGAGCTGTTGCGGTTCGCTACCGCGGCGGCGCGCCTCACCGCTGATGTCGCTGAGATGAACGATTCCCGCCGAGCCCTCGTCGCGCTCGCAGGTGAAGCTGCGATGATCGACGCTGCCGCGGTGGCCGGCAACTTCCACATGATGACCCGATTGGCGGACGGTACGGGTGCGCGGTTCCCACAGGCGCGACTCGATGCGTCGGCGTCGACGATCGCGATCATGGGCTCCGATCAAATGCCGTCGCTTCGGTAGGGCACCGACGAGTCGCGGCGCGCCGGTGGGCGATCATGCAGAGATCGAGGACAGGACCCCGACGCGATCCGTCACCGATCGCAGGAAGACCTCGCTCCCTGCCTTCAGGTCGAGCCGGTCGGCTTCTCCTCGCGTGATCTGTACCCACACTTCTTGGCCGTCATCCGCAATCGCGTCGACGCGAACTTCGAAGCCGAGGCGCACTGACCGCACAACGGTTGACGGCACGGTTCCGTGTTCGGGATCTGTGAGGACCTCGATGTCGTGAGGGCGAATCGCCACGCCGTTCAGCCTCGTGACCGGACCCAGGAAGTTCATGACGAACTCGTTCACCGGCTCGTCGTAGAGCTGATCCGGAGTGCCGATCTGCTCGATGGAACCGTGGTTGATCACGACGATCTCGTCGGCCACCTCCATCGCTTCTTCCTGGTCGTGGGTGACGAACACGGTGGTGACGTGGACCTCGTCGTGGAGTCGTCGCAACCAGTCGCGCAGTTCCTTGCGCACCTTGGCGTCGAGGGCTCCGAACGGCTCGTCGAGCAGCAGGACCTGTGGTTCGACGGCGAGAGCGCGCGCCAGCGCCATGCGTTGGCGTTGCCCTCCCGACAGTTGCGCTGGATAACGGTCGGCAAACTGACGGAGATGCACAAGGTCGAGCAGTTCGTTCACGCGCGCCTCGATCTCCTTCCTCGGACGCTTGCGGATCTCGAGCCCGAACGCGACATTGCCGCGCACCGTCATGTGCTTGAACGCTGCGTAGTGCTGGAACACGAACCCGACGTTGCGTTGTTGTGGGGGCAGCGCGGTGGAGTTCTCGCCGGCTATCTCGATCAATCCCGCATCGGGATGCTCGAGACCGGCGATGATGCGCAGCAGCGTCGACTTGCCTCCGCCGCTCGGCCCGAGCAAGGCGGTGAGCGACCCCGTCGGGATGTCGACGGAGACACCGTTCAAGGCGACGAAGTCGCCGAATCGTTTGACGACGTTGTGGACGCGGATGCCCATCAGGTGTGCTCCTTCGGTCGTAGGACATTGATCAAGATCAGGATCATGATGGCGACGATCGCGAGGGTGACCGACACGGTGTACGCGGTGCTCTGATCGAAGTTCTGAAACCGCTCGTCGACGACCAGCGTCGCCGTTTGCGTCTTGTCGATCAGTCGACCCGACACAACTGCGACGGCGCCGTACTCGCCGAGCGATCGCGCCATGGTGAGCACGACGCCGTACGTCAGCGCCCAGCGAATTGCCGGGAGCGTCACTCGACGAAAGGTCTGCACGCGATTGGCGCCCAGAGTCCACGCCGCCTGCTCCTGTTCGATGCCGATCTCTTCGAGAACGGGCGCGACCTCGCGAACAACGAGCGGAAGTGACACGAACATGGTCGCCAGCACCATCCCTGGGTAGGCGTAGATGATCTTGATCCCATGGTCGTTGAGCCAGCCGCCGAGTGGGGCGAACTTGCCGTACACCAGGATCAGCGCCAGGCCCACGACCACCGGCGAGACTGCGATCGGAAGATCGATCAGCACGCCCAACAGCCTGCGGCCGCGGAAGCGATGTCGCACCAGCAGGATTGCCACGCCGACGCCGAAGACCGTGTTCAAGAGCACCGCCCAGAAGGCGACGATCGCCGTCACGCGGAACGCGTGCAACACCGACGAGTCGGTGAGTGACTCCCAGACCGGTGCGAGTCCGTGCTCGAACGTGCGCCAGAAGATCAGCGCCACTGGAACCCCGACGAGCAGGGTGAGGTAGCCGACCCCTATGAACCGCAGTGCGTACTTATGCATGTCGCGCCGCCCATCGCTGCAGCACCTCGAGACTGACGAGAACGCTGAGAGCGATCAACAACAGCACGGTGGCCACAGCTGCGGCGCCGACGGTGTTGTCGGTCTCGATCTGGGTGTAGATGTGAACCGATGCCACGGGAAGGTTGCCGGCGATCAGCACGGTCGCACCGAACTCGCTGATGGCTCGGGCGAACGACAGCGCCGTGCCTGCCGAGATCGCCGGCAGCAGGTTCGGAAACACGATCCTCCGGAAGATCGTGAAGTTGCCGGCCCCGAGCGACGCGGCGGCGTGCTCCATCTCGACGTCGAGCTCCAGGAGCACCGGCTGCACGCTGCGCACGACGAACGGCAACGTCACGAAGAGCAAGGCGACCACGACCCCTGCACGGGTGTAGGCGAGCTCGAGCCCGACTGGGCTGTGGGCGCCGTAGAGAGTCAACAGAACCAGACCGGCAACGATCGTCGGCAATGCGAACGGCAGGTCGATCAAGGCATCGAGGAGCCACTTTCCACGGAACTGATCGCGCACCAGCACCCAGGCGATCAACGTGCCGAGCACGGCGTTCACAACGGCGACCAGAACAGCGCAGACCACGGTGAGGCGAATGGCCGCCGCGGCTTGCGGCGTCGTGATGGCATCCCAGAACGAGGGGACGCCATCGCGCTGACCGCGCCACACGACGGCACCCAGCGGGATCAGCACGAGCAAACTCAGCCACAACGTGGCGATTCCCACACCGAACGCCGTGCCCGAGTTGAGCGCGGCAACGCCACTGCGCCGACGCGAGGCGGGTCGTGGAATGGTGACGGTGGTATCAGCCAACCGAGACCCCGATGCCGGTCTCGACGTCGGCCATGATGCTGCCCTTCGGGTCGAAGAACTTCTTCGAGACGTCTGTCCAGCCACCGAGATCGGCGATGGTGAACAGGCCAGTGGGTATCGGGAAGTCGTACGTGCTGTCGATGCCATCGACGACCGGGCGGTAGCCGTTGTCGGCGAAGATCTTCTGCGCAATTGGGCTGAGCACGAAGTCGAGGAACGCCTTGGCCTGTTCCGAATGCTTCGTCGACGTGGTCACCGCGGCGGGGTTCTCGATGAGGATCGTGGAATCTGGCACGATGTAGTCGATGTCCTGACCGTTCTGTTGAGCGAAGATCGCCTCGTTCTCGTAGGCCAGGAGGACATCGCCCTTGCCCGAGGTGAACGTCTGCAGCGACTTGCGGGCGCTGTCGTCTTGCACTGGCACGTTCTTGAACAGGTCGTTGAGGTAGGTGACCCCGTCTGCCTCGGTGCCGCCGCCCTTGATGACCTGCCCGTAGGCGGCCATCACGTTCCAGCGCGCGCCACCCGACGTGAACGGGTTGGCAGTGATCACCTCGATGCCAGGCTTGGTGAGATCCGCCCAGCCCTTGATGTTCTTCGGATTGCCCTTGCGCACCACGAGCACGACGACCGAGTCGGTCACGTTGCCTGCGTACTTGTCGTCGTTCCAATCGTCGGCGACGAGCTTCTCCTTCACGAGTCGGGTGACGTCGGGCTCCAGGGAGAAGGCGACGTAGTCGGCGTCGAGACCGGCAACGACGGCTCTGCTCTGGTCGCCCGAAGCGCCGAACGACTTCGTGAACGTGACGTTCTTGCCCTGAGGTGTCGCATTGAACGCGGTGATGATCTTCTCGTACGCCGCCTGCGGAGTCGAGTACGCCACCAGCGACAGTTGTGCGCCGGCTGCCGACGATTTGTTGTCACTGCCGCACGCCGAGACGCCGACCACGGTGACCAGGACA
>DATAJN010000588.1:0-1827 GCA_036262105.1 Ilumatobacteraceae bacterium | reverse complement strand
ATCATCGTGATCGCTGCGGTGTGGCGCGCCTGGGCTGTCATCGCGCTGGGAGGCCTGGTCGTTGCCGTGCCGCCGATCCGGTCGGTCCTTGGCGGAGCCAGTGGGCGGGAACTGGTGTCGGTGCTCGGTGCGACGGGGCGCACTCAGTTGGCGATGGGGCTGCTGCTGGCGATCGGTCTCGCCCTAGGGCCCATCACCACTTGATGTCGCCCAACCAACGCTGCAACAAGTCGCACACCAGACCCGGGTTCTGGAGGTGGGCAGCGTGACCGGCCCCCGGGATCATCTCGAAATGGGCCGCGGGTGCAGCCAGGGCAATCTCGCGGCCGATGCTGACGAACTTCTCGTCGACCTCGCCGGCAATCGCCAGGATGGGCATGGTCATCGTCCCGACCTGTGGCCACAGTGATGCCTGGGCGCCGGTTCCGTTCAACTGCAGGCTGCTCGCCAGCCCTGCGGCGGAGTTTCGGAGCCGGTCGGCGAGCTGTTCCTCGTCAACCACGAGTCCGGAGAAGAGCGGCTGAGCCAACCACTCGTCGAGGAACACGTCCACGCCGACACACTCGATGTGGTCCGCCAACTGGTCGTCGGCCACACGCCTCGCCTGGCGTTCGCCCTCGTCGGCAATGCCCGGCGATGCGCCGACGAGAGCGAGGCCGCGAACTTGCTCCGCGAACATTGCTGCGGCGTGCAGGCACAATCGCCCGCCCATGCTGTAGCCGATGTACACCGCGGTGCCGCACATTGCCGTCAACCACTCGGCGGTCTTGACGAGGTCGGCCCGCACCTCGCCCGAACCTCCGTGACCGGGAGCATCGACCACGATCGATTCGTACCCGCTGCCTGCAAAATGGGCGGCGATCGGCTTCCACGAGGCCGACGTCTGGGTGAACCCGTGCACGAAAACCAAACGAGGGCCGTTGCCGCGCGTCCACGCTGCGAGCTCGCCGGGTAGCCGGCGCCAGTCAGACATCGGCAGTTCGTCTGGCGACCACGCGGCGGAGCACCTCGACGAAGGTGCTGGGGTCTTGGGCACCCGGCACCATCCACCGGTCGTCGAACACGAACGTCGGTACGGCCGTGATCTCCATCTCCAGCGCCCTTTGCAGCTCGTGACGAACCTCGACGAGACCGTCGTCGCTCTCCAGGAACGAGAGCACTCGATCGTGATCCAGGCCGATGTCGGCGGCACACGTTGCCAGCACATCGGGATCGCCGACATCGAGTCCGTCGATGAAGTACGCCTGCAGCAACCGCTCCTTGAGGGCCACCTGCTTGCCGGTCGTTTCTGCCAACCACAGGAGCCGATGGGCGAGGAGCGTGTTGGCCCGCAGAGCGCGATCCATCCGGAAGTGAATCCCACTTTCGGCTGCGATCGAAGTGACGTGGTCGATGATCTGCTGGGCGCGTTCGTAGCCACCGAACTTCTTGGCGTAGGTGTCGATGACTGGGCCGGCCTTGCCCGGTGACGCAGTCGGGTCGAGTTGATACGGCCGGAAGACGATGGTCACGTCGATCTCATCGGCCAGTTCGATGATCGCTGTTTCGAAGCGACGCTTGCCGATGTAACACCACGGACAGACGACGTCGGACCAGATCTCGACATCGACGTGGGGGCGCACCGTCCGGATGATAGGCGCCTATCGTGGCGATCATGACCCCCGCGACGCAGGATGTGCAGGCCACGTTCTGCGCAACACTCGTCGACGAGTGGGTACGACACGGGCTGCGCCATGCCGTGGTTGCTCCCGGCTCGCGCAGCACGCCGATGGCCCTCGCGCTCGTCGAACGGACCGACCTCGACGTGCACGTGTTCCTCGACGAGCG
>DATAJN010000587.1:0-3492 GCA_036262105.1 Ilumatobacteraceae bacterium | reverse complement strand
ACGACGATCCCAGCAGGCTTGTCGCCATCGGCCAGCGACAAGAACACGGTTCCTTCGGTGGGCAGGACTGTTCCTGCGGCCAGCTCCGCTTTGTAGAACGCGAGGCCGAACGTCGTATCGATGCCCATCACCTCGCCAGTGGAGCGCATCTCCGGCCCGAGGGCAGGGTCGACCTCCGGAAAGCGGTTGAACGGCAGGACGGCTTCTTTGATCGACACGTGCCCGTTCTCGCACGGCCGGCTCAGCAGACCTTCGATCCGCAGCTCTGCCAACGTGGCGCCGAGCATCACCCGGCTGGCCACCTTGGCCAGTGGCACACCCGTTGCCTTGGCAACGAACGGCACCGTGCGGCTGGCCCGCGGGTTGGCCTCGATCACGAACACGGTCGTGCCGAGCACGGCGTACTGCACGTTGATCAATCCGCGCACGTCGAGTGCCTTGGCGATGGACGCGGTGTACGACTCGATGACCTCGACCACCCAGGCCGGCAGCGTTTGTGGTGGGATCGCACAGGCGGAGTCACCGCTGTGCACTCCGGCTTCCTCGACGTGCTCCATGACGCCACCGATCAGAACCTCGCCGGTGTGGTCGCGGATTGCATCGACGTCGACTTCGGTGGCGTCTTCGAGGAACCGGTCGATGAGCACCGGACGCTCGACGGACAAGCCTCCCTCGCGACCGAGCGAGCCGAACCCGGCCAGCTCGGCCATGGCCCGAGCGAGATGGTTGTTGTCGTGGACGATCTGCATGGCGCGACCACCCAGCACGTAGCTGGGCCGCACCAGGACAGGAAAGCCGATCCGGTCGACGATGCCGAGCGCCTGGGCAAGATCGGCCGCGGTTCCGCCCGGAGGCTGTGGGATGCGCAACTCGTGGCACAGATTGCTCCACTTCTCGCGATCTTCGGCCAGATCGATCGAGCGCGGCGAGGTCCCGGCGACGAGCTCTTGGGGCAGCACTCCCGAGAGCTTCAACGGGGTCTGTCCGCCGAGCGACACGATCACCTTCGGCGGTGTACCACCACTGGCAAGCGTCTCCGCGGCGATCACGTTGAGCACGTCCTCGCGGGTGAGCGGTTCGAAGTACAGCCGATCGCTGGTGTCGTAGTCGGTGCTGACCGTCTCGGGATTGCAGTTGATCATCACGGTCTCGTAGCCGGCGTCGCGCAGTGCGAACGACGCATGCACGCAGCAGTAGTCGAACTCGATTCCTTGGCCGATTCGGTTGGGGCCACTTCCCAGGATGACAACACGCGGACGGCTCGAAGGACGCACCTCGTTCTCGTCTTCGTAGGTCGAGTAGTGATACGGCGTCTCTGCTGCGAACTCGGCAGCGCATGTATCGACGGTCTTGTACGTCGGCATGACGCCGGCGTGTTCCCGGATTCCGCGGATGACCAGTTCGTCATGCCCCCACAAGTGGCCCAACTGGGCATCGCTGAAACCCAGCTGCTTGGCACGCCGCCAGCCACGCGTCGAGAGCTCACGCGGGTCGATGTCGGCCAGCGCCTCACGTTCCTCGACGATCCGCAACATCTGATCGAGGAACCAGGCGTCGATCCGGCAGGCGTCGTGGATCACGTCGATCGCGACCGCGCGCCGCAAGAGCTCGCCGACCTGAAAGATGCGGTCGGGCGTGGGCACGGCGATCATGTCGAGCAGGGCCTTGTCGTCGAATGCTGCCAGCTCGGCTTCAGCCGGATCGCAGCCCAGCCCGAAGCGACCTTGTTCCAGCGAACGCAGGCCCTTCTGGAGGCTCTCTGGGAATGTGCGGCCGATCGACATCACCTCGCCGACGGATTGCATCTGGGTACCGAGGATCCCCGAGGTACCAGGCAACTTCTCGAACGCCCACCGCGGGATCTTCGTGACGACGTAGTCGATGCTCGGCTCGAAGCTCGCCGGCGTGGAGCCGCGTGACGTGGCGGTGATGTCGTTGCGGATCTCGTCGAGGGTGTATCCGACGGCCAACTTCGCAGCGATCTTGGCGATCGGGAAGCCGGTCGCCTTGGATGCGAGAGCCGAGGACCGCGACACGCGAGGGTTCATCTCGATCACGACCTGCTCGCCGGTGATCGGGTTGACGGCGAACTGAACGTTGCTGCCACCGGTTTCGACACCGACGCGACGGATGCACGCAAACGCGGCGTCGCGCATCTGCTGGTACTCGACGTCGCTCAGGGTCTGGGCCGGGGCGACCGTGATGGAGTCACCCGTGTGCACGCCCATCGGGTCCACGTTCTCGATCGAGCAGATGATGACGCAGTTGTCGGCGCGGTCGCGCATCACCTCGAGTTCGTACTCCTTCCAACCGGCGATGCTCTTCTCGATCAGGACCTCGCTGATCGGGCTGGCAGCGAGCCCCTCGACAGCGCGCACTTCGAACTCCGCCATCGTCGCCGCAATGCCCGTGCCCCGCCCGCCGAGGATGTAGGCGGGGCGGATGATCACCGGAAGGCCGATTCGTTCAACGACCTCCATCGCTTCTTCCAGACCATGAGCTACTCCGCTGGTAGGCACCGACAGCCCGATCTCGATCATGGCGAGCTTGAACTTCTCGCGATCCTCGGCGGTGGCGATGGCCTCGGCGTTGGCGCCGATCATCTCCGGTTTGCCCGGCACACCGATGAGCCCGCGCTCGAAGAGAGCCATCGCCGTGTTGAGCCCGGTCTGACCACCGAGTGTCGGCAGCACCGCGTCGGGCTTCTCCCGTTCGATGATCTTGGCGACGACGTCGGGGGTGATCGGCTCGATGTAGGTCGCGTCGGCGAAGTCGGGATCGGTCATGATCGTCGCCGGGTTGGAGTTGACGAGGATGACGCGGTAGCCCTCCTCCTTCAGCACACGGCAGGCCTGAGTGCCCGAGTAGTCGAACTCGCAGGCCTGACCGATGACGATCGGACCGGAGCCGATGATGAGGATCGAGTGCAGATCCGTCCGCCTAGGCATGCTGCCGACCTCCGGCAAGGTCGAGCCTGGCGCCGCCGTCCATCAGTTCGGCGAACATCTCGAACAAGTACCTCGAATCGTGCGGACCGGGACCGGCCTCCGGGTGGTACTGCACGCTGAAGGCCGGAACCTGCAGAACCCTCATGCCCTCGTTGGTCAGGTCGTTGAGGTTGAGGTGGGTGACCTCGACCTTGCCGTCGAGGCTCGCAGGATCGACGCAGAAGTTGTGGTTCTGGCTGGTGATCTCGATGTGACCCGTTGGCTCGTGGCGCACCGGATGGTTGCCACCGTGATGTCCGAACGGCAACTTGAAGGTGTCGCCACCGAGGGCCCGGCTGAGGAGTTGATGACCGAGGCAGATGCCGAAGATCGGTACCTGACCGAGAAGCCCGGCGATGGCTTCGATGGCGTAGCCGACCATCGCCGGATCACCCGGACCGTTCGACAAGAAGACGCCGTCGGGGTTGCTCGCCAGCACCTCGGTCGCGGTGGTGCCGGCCGGCACGACCTCTACGGTGCCGAGCCCGGCGAGATGTCGCAGCAT
>DATAJN010000586.1:0-9066 GCA_036262105.1 Ilumatobacteraceae bacterium | reverse complement strand
CGCGATTCTTCGATTCGCCTGCTCGAAGTGCGCGCTCTCGACGACTCGCTGGAGAGCCTGTTCCGGGAGCTCGTCCGATGACCGAACCCATGCAGCTCGCACCCGCACGCGGGCGATCGAGGTTCGTCGCCATCCTCGCCTACACGCTGCAGTCCTGCGTCCCACCGAAGCGCTGGTTCGCCGTGCTCCTGCCGTGCGCCGGAGCGCTGCTGTTCGGCCTGCTCGCTCACGCCGTCAACGCCGACACGCCCGAGCGGGCATTCGCCAACGTCGCCGCCGAGGGGATCTTCGCTCTGGTCATGCCGATCGCCGCACTGGTGATCGGAGACTCCGTGCTCGGTGCCGAAGTGCGTTCCGGCACCTTCCACTTCACCTGGCTCTCGCCGACACCGACGTGGCAGATCGTGCTCGGGCGCTGGTTGGGTGGCTCGTTCGTCGCTCTCGTCACCATCGCTCCCGCAGCAGCGTTGGCCGCGGTCGTAGCCGGTGCGCCATCGAGCGCGGGTCCGGCTTTCGTTGCTGCGGCGGTCGGCAGTGTGTCGTACGTGGCCCTGTTCATCGCCGTCGGATGCATCACCCGGCGCACCGCGGTGTGGTCGCTGGCCATCGTGTTCCTCGTCGAACGCCTGCTCGGCGCAGCCCTTACCGGCATCGCCCAACTCTCCCCGACGTGGGAGTCGCGGGCGATCTTCGTCGGGTTGCTCGACGACCCGCCCGACCGGCTGATCCGCGACGGCATACCGGACGGTGGAGGCGCGATCGTGCGCCTCTTCATCGTCGCTGTGGTGGCCCTTGTCGTGGCCAACTGGCGGATGAACCACATGCGCCTGTCCGGCGCGGCCGACTGAGAGCGTCTGTTAGCGTCGGCGCCGTGAACGAGATCATCGTTGGAGTCGACGGCAGTGACACAGCTCGCATGGCGGCCGAGGAGGCCGCCGACATGGCCAGCAAGTACAACCAGCCGCTGCACATCGTGTTGTCCATGACGCGAAACACCAGCCAGCAGGTGCGTGGCGGCGGTTCCGAGACCTGGCACTTCGACTCGGTCGGCGTTGCCGAGGAGTCACTCAAAGCACTCGTCGGCGAGCTCAAGGTCACCGTCCCGGTGACGTACGCGGTGGTGCTCAGCGATCCGGCGACGGCGCTCTGCGACGAGGCAACGCGCCTCGACGCAGCGGTGATCGTGGTCGGCAACAAGCGCGTGCAAGGCGCGGCACGAGTGCTCGGCTCCATTGCCGGCGACGTCGCCAAGCGCGCCCCATGCAACGTGTTGATCGTCCACACCCACTGATCGCCACTTTTCAGAGGAAGTACAGGCGGCTGAGCGACACCGACTCGGCAGGTTCTGAATACACGGTGTCGCCCTCGAACGACACCGCCCCGGTCTTCGCATCCACGTCGACGTGCCCGAGGCGGCTGTTGAGAACGAGGTCGGCCGGACCGATGTGGCGCGTGCCTTTCACCGCGACCCGCCTCCGACGCGTCGTCATGTGATCGTCGCCGGCGTCGACTGCGGCCTGGCTCACGAACGCCACCGACAGATCGGCCGCCGTGGCACCGAATGACCCGAACTGCGGGCCAAGCACCAGCGGTTGCGATGAATCTGTTGCAGCGTTCGGGTCGCCGGTCACCCCGTACGCCGGAAACCCACTCTTCAGGACGAGCTGAGGCTTCGCTCCGAAATGATCGGGACGCCACAGCACGATGTCGGCCAGCTTGCCGATCTCCAGCGAACCGATCTCGTGGCTGAGGCCGTGGGCGATCGCCGGATTGATGGTGAGCTTGGCAACGTACTGCCGCACGCGGTCGTTGTCGTGTGTGGTCGGACCGTGGTCGTCGCCCTGTTCGATCTGTCGGCGCTTCATGTGGGCGGCGAGCTGGAAGGTGCGCCGGACCGTTTCGCCGGCACGGCCCATGCCCTGCGCATCGCTCGATGTGATGCCGATGACACCGAGATCGTGCAACACGCCCTCCGCACCCATCGTGCCCCCTCGTATGCGATCCGTGACGAGGTGGTGATCGCTCGGCGAGTGGTGATTGAGCCCGTGCGCGGCGAAGATCATCTCGTAGTGCTCGTCGAGCGCGTCACGGCCGAACGGGAGAGTCGGGTTGGTGCTCGAGCCGATCACGTTCGGCACTCCGGCGAGCTTCAAGACGTTCGGCACGTGACCACCGCCGCATCCCTCGATGTGGAAGGCATGGATCGTGCGGCCGGCCAGCACGCTGAGGGTGTCGTCCACCGACAAGCACTCGTTCAGCCCATCGGTGTGCAGTGCGACCTGAACGTCGAACTGTTCGGCGACATCGAGAGCGGTGTCGAGTGCGCGTGTATGAGCCCCCATGTCTTCGTGCACCTTGAACCCGCATGCTCCGCCTTCGACGAGAGCCTCCACCAGGGGCGTCTCGTTCGACGACGAACCTCGTCCGAGGAAGCCGATGTTGACGGGCCACTGGTCGAAGCTGTTGAAGGCATGGCGCAGCGCCCACGGCGAGTTCACGCCCACACCCCAGACCGGTCCGAACTCCTGGCCGATGATCGATGTGACTCCTGAGGCGAGCGACGCTTCCATGATCCGCGGCGACAGCAGGTGGACGTGAGTATCGATCGCCCCCGCCGTGGCGATGAGTCCCTCGCCGGAGATGATCGTCGTTCCCGTACCCACCACGACATCGACATCGTTGATCATGTCGGGATTCCCGGCCCGGCCGATGGCGCAGATGCGGCCGGCCCGGATGCCGATGGACACCTTGCCGATCGCTCGGGTTGCGTCGATCACGACGACGTTGGAGATCACCACGTCGCAGGTGTCGCGCACGGCTGCCGCCTTCAGCAGCAGCCCATCGCGGGCCGTCTTGGCGAACCCGGCCAGGAACTCGTTGCCTCGTTCCTGGGCGTCGTACTCGACCTCGATCACCAGGCCGGTATCACCGAGCCGAACTCGGTCGCCGACGGTCGGCCCGTGAATCGCGGCGTAGTCGTCGGGCAGGATCTCGTCTGGGTGGAGGTGGTCGTGAGGCACCACACCGCTGCGGTGGGTGTGTTCGAACTGGCCGTGCGAATGCCGTTCGCCGCTCACGATCGAGTCCCGAGGTAACCCTGCTCGTCGGCCCGGGCCAGGGCGGCCTCCTTGGCGCCCGGCGCGTCGAGTGGGCCGTCGACGAGGCCGGCGAACCCGATCGCCACCCGCGAACCGGCGATCGGCACCAGGGGAACGTCGGTCGGCACGTTCGGCTCGAAGCGCAACGCCGAACCGGCGGGGATCGCCAAACGCATCCCGTACGCCGCGGCGCGGTCGAACGAGAGACGCGGATTGACCTCGAAGAAGTGAAAGTGCGAGGTGATGCTGACCGGCACATCCGACGTGTTGGTGGCGACGAGATGCACGAGCCCCTCAGGGGTGGATGGCTCACGGGCAGCGGTGATGATGGCGCCGGGGGCATCCTCACCCATGCTGCCGCCACCGAACGGGTTGCGCACCACGACCATGCGCGTGCCGTCGTCGAACACGGCCTCGACCTTGACCTCACGCACGATGTCGGGCACTCCGGGCAACACGTCATCGGCTGTCAACACGCTGGCTCCCGCGGCGGCAGACTCCAGCAACCGGGCACCGTCGCGCGCTGCTTCGCACACGGTGTCGGCAATCAGTGCGGTCGCCTCCGGTACGTTCAAACGCAGACCGCGGGCCCGCCGGGCGCGGGCCAGTTCCGCCGCGGTGAAGATGAGCAACCGATCGCGGTCAGTTGGCGTGAGCCGCATGAGCCCCACGCTAATGTCAGCGTGATCAAGCGGTCGGCGCTCGACAACAAGACACTCGTTCGGTACACCGTCGCCTTTCTGTTCACGACCTTGTCCGAGTGGGCGTTCTACATCGCCGCTCTCGTCTACGCCTTCGACCGCGGCGGCGCTCGAGCGGCCGGCTTCTCGTCCGTGGCGCTGCTGCTTCCCATCGCCCTCGCCGCGCCGGCGGCCGGGAAGGCAGCCCAACACCGCCGACCGGATCATGTTCGCCTGGCGGCCTACTCCGTGCAGACACTTGCGCTCGGCTCGGCGGCGATCTTCGCTTTCGCCGAAGCACCAGTGGCGGTGGTGGTCGGCTGCTGCGCGGTCACGGTGGGCGCGTTCACGTTCCTCGTGCCGGCGTCCGCGGTCTTCTTACCGACCATCGTGCGCTCGGCGGGCGAGCTCACCATCGCGAACGTGTGGATCAACTCCTGCGAGAGCGTCAGCACGCTCGGCGGTTCCGCGCTGGCGACAGCGCTGCTCGCGCTACAGGGCCCCGCGTTGGTCTTGGCTGCGTGCGCCGCTCTCAACCTGATGAGCGCGACGATCACGGCGTCGCCAAGAGGTGCTGTCAACGCAATGCCAGCCGCGATTCCACACGACGCAGACTCGGAGGGTGCGACGCGACTCGTGTTTCGCAGCATCGCGGCTCTGCGTGAACGACGCGGCGCCATCGGCGTGCTCGCCATTGCAGGCGGCCAATACGTACTGGTCGGGTCGCTCGATCTGATCGTCGTGGTGCTCGCCAAGGACGAGCTCAATCTCGGTGAGTCGGGGCCCGGCCTCCTGGCAACGAGCGTTGGAGTCGGCGCGTTCGTCTGCGCACTGGTGTCGACGTTCCTCGTGCGGCGCGAGCGACTGGCACCGTTGCTGATCGGCGCACTCGTCCTCATCGTGATCACCTCGCTCGTTCTGGGGATCGCTCCGGCGCTGGCCACGGCACTCGTTCTCTTGCCCCTTGCCGGATTCAGCCGTTCGTTGCTCGACCTCACGAGCCGAATGCTGTTGCAGAGGGCCACACCGCCCCACGAAGTTGCGTCGATCTTCGCGGCGATCGAGTTGTTCGCCGGTGTTGGGATGCTCTCGGGCTCGGTCATCGCCCAGGTGCTGATCGCTGCAGGAGGCGTCAACATCGCACTCATCGGCACCGGAGTCTTCTTCGCCTCGCTGCTGGTGCTCACGCTTCGTTCACTCCGCGTCGCCGACGACAGCGCCGACATCCCGATCGTGGCGATCAGCCTCCTGCGCATGATCCCCACGTTCGCCCCGCTGCCGCCGCTGGTTGTCGAGACCGTTGCACGTGCGGCCGTCGAAGTCCCGATCGAAGCCGGGCAGGTGGTGATGTCGGAGGGCGAGGAGGGAGATCAGTACTACGCAGTCGCTGACGGCTCGTACGACATAGTCGTCGGTGGACGGCACGTGAGAACCGTCGAACGAGGAGAGGGCTTCGGCGAGATCGCTCTGCTCGCCAACGTGCCGCGCACGGCAACCGTGACCGCCAACCGCGTTGGTTCGCTGCTGGCCATCCAACGCGAGCCGTTCCTCAACGCTGTGACGGGATCCGAGTTGTCGCGCCGTGCCGCGTGGAGCACGATTCGCACCTTCGGTGTCGATCTCGATGTGGGTGCGGACGATTGAACGGTCGCTGCTTGACAGCTCCGTGAGCCGGATGCTCTGATCGCCCGGTGCGCCGCCGTGGGATCGCCGCTGGAGAGGCGCCGGTCGTCCTCATCACGTTTCCCGACTACGACACCGATCACCCCGAGCTGGGTGGCGCCCTCACAGCGGCGGGTTGTGTCATGCGAATCGCGCCCAAACGCGGGTTGCGCTCGCCCGACGAGCTCCTGAGGTTGTGCGCCGACGCAGCTGGGGCGATCGTCAGCACCGACCCCTTCACCGCCGAAGTTCTGCGCGACAGTCCCGGCCTCCAGGTGATCGCCCGCGTCGGTGTCGGTGTCGACTCGATCGATCTTGCCGCGGCGACTGATCTCGGCGTCGCCGTCGCCAGCACACCCGGGGCCAACGAAGACACGGTTGCCGACCACGCGATCGCCCTGATGCTGGCGCTGTTGCGGCGCATTCCCGAGAACGACGCTGGCGTACGCAAAGGCGACTGGAACCGGACCGGTGTTCACGCCCCGAGGTTGCTGACGGGCTGCACGGTCGGCTTGGTCGGCTACGGCAACATTGGCCGCCGGGTGGCCCGCCGCCTGGCCGGTTTCGACGTGGAACTTCTCGTCGCCGACCCGGCGGTGACCGACTTGGAATCTCCGCGTGTGGTGGAGCTCGACGAACTGTTGTCGAGTGCCGACATCGTCTCGCTGCACACCCCGCTGGTGCCTGCGACCCGTCATCTGATCGATGAGGAAGCACTGCTGCGGATGCGGCCACACGCGGTCCTGATCAACACGTCACGGGGTGAGGTGGTCGACGAGGGTGCCTTGTTCCGTGCCCTGCGCGACCGCGTGATTGCCGGCGCGGCCCTCGATGTCTTCGAGGTCGAGCCGCCACACGACTCGCCACTCATGGATCTCGCGAACGTCGTGGTCAGCCCGCATGTCGGCGGGATCAGCACAGCGTCGCTCGCCGAGATGACGCGACGAGCAACGGACGCTGTGCTCGCCGTGCTCGCCGGCCGTGTGCCCGACGGGTTGGTCAACCCGGCGATCCTGTGAAGGGACTGTCGTCAGCGACGCAATGCGAGGCTGGCCGCTCCGACGGCGTTGCCGAACACGAGATGAGCGCTCAGGTCTTTCCACAGCGTCTTCGGGTCGTATTCCGTGATCGGCTTGTAGACGCCCAGCTTCGGAAGCACGGCGTAGCTCGTTGCCCACGCGGCCACGCCGGCGATCTGACCGGACTTCATCGCGCTGACACCGGGCAGCTTCCGCAGGAGCACTGCGGCGACTCCCCAGGAAACTCCGGTCGACCAGTGAACGACGTTGTTGGTGAGTGGAGCAAGACGGTCGGGCAGGTCGATGTGGGCTTTCTGAGCGAGGATCTTGCCAACCCTTGCCGGCGCAGGAGCATCGCCAAAGCCGTCGAAGTCCGACTGGAACTCCCAAGTCGCGAACGAAGACGTGCCGCCCTCGGCTCTGTGTCGCTTGTACCAAAGCAGATCCATGGCAACGGTCCCGGCAATGCCGGCCACGACCCCAGAAACGATTGCTCCACCGAGTGATCGACTCATGCCGCCCAGTCTGGCAGGCGCGTCAGTCGGTGGAGACCCGAGTGTTGTGGGAGGCGACGGCGCTCGCCCACAGACGATCTCGCGACGAGTCGTCGACGTTGTCGAGAGTCAGCAGGAACTCGTCTGCAAGCAACGTGAACCACTCGTCGCGGTCGGTCACGACGGTTGCCGATGTGCCGTTCTGGTGGCGTCGAGTCAAGGTGAGTGCCCGGAGTGCCGTGACACCGCTTCGGTCGCGACGCTGCACGGTGACCGTGCGTACGAAGCCCGACTCGGGCGAGGTCGAGAGACGTCGGTGCCTGTTCTCGAAGGCATCGAGGGTGGTGACCGACGATCGAAAGTTCATCCCGACGAACGAACCGAGCGGATCGTGGATGAAGTGCCAGTCAGCGATCCCACCGGGAGTCTCCTCGAGCACGAACGTCATCGGGCCCTGGCGATACGTACCGGCACGAAGTGGAAGTGGGTCGTACAGTGCATCGCCCAACCCGGCATCGACGTACCACTGACCTCCCGGGCTGTCCGGCGACGGCAACCCGCTCACGATGAGAACGAGGTGGTTGGTGAGGTCATCGGCCGTCGACTCCGGGCCGTGCACGCCACCGACGTGGTGGGAGACGTCGTAGCCCAACAGGGCCAGCAGGCGGGCGAGCGAACCGTTGAGGTGAAAGCAGTAACCCCCGCGCCCGCGCACGGCAACGCGTTCCATCGACGAGTCGACGTCGATGTCCCACTGCTCGCCCATGTGGATCCACGTCGTCTCGTACGGAACGCGCTCGACGTGTGCACGGTGGATGTGGAACAGACCCTCGACCGACGGAGGTTGTTGTTCGATGCCGAGCCGGCGCAGGTAGCTGGACACCAGCTCGGCTGAGCGGCCCTGTGGTCGAGGGGTCGAGTTCATCTGTGGTGGCAACTGTAGATCCGCATCTCCGCCGCCTCAGTCGAAGCACAACTCTCGTGTTCGTGATCTCTTGAGCTCGAAGAAGTCGTCGCTGCCGGCCACGAGAACGATGCCATCCCACAGCCGCGCCGCGGCCTCGCCACGAGGAGTTGGCGTGACCACGGGACCGAAGAACGCGACGGTCGTGCCGTCGTCGCCGGGAATGTGGATCACCGGTGTGCCGACCTCTTCGCCCACCGGGTCCATCCCACGGTGGTGGCTCGCGCGGAGCAGGTCGTCGTAGTCGGTCGAGTCGGCGGCGTCGGCAAGCTCCGTGGGGAGTCCGGCTTCGCTGAGCGCCTCGACGATGAGTTCCCGGTCGGCGTCGCGGTCGTGCACGTGGATCCGGGTGCCGAGCGCCTCGTACAAGCGACGAAGTGCGGCGTTGCCGAAGTGGTGCTCGGCGGCCATCGCGACGCGCACCGCCGGCCACGCACGGGGCACGAGGTCGCGGTAGAAGTCGGAGATGTTGTCGCGGCCGTCGTTGAGCACCGACAGGCTCATCAGGTGGAACGTGACGGTGATCGGTCGTTGCCGTTCCACCTCGACCAGCCAGCGCGACGTCAGCCAGGCGAAGGGGCAGATCGGATCGACCCAGATGTGGACTGGTGTCAGCGATTGCGAAGGTGCGGTTCGTTCTTGCATCGCTGGTGACGGTACGCCACACTTTGGTATCTGACCATGACCATTTCAAGAGGACTTCATCAGACCAAGTTGCCGGCCAGCCCGCTGGAGATCTTCGTCGATCCGACCGCCCGCAGGTCCATCACCCGCTCGATCTATCGCCAGCTGCGCGAGGCGATCGCCTCTGGTCGAGTGTCCGTCGGCGACCGGTTGCCGCCCACTCGCGAGCTGGCCACCCAGCTGGGTGTGTCGCGGCACACGATCACGACGGTCTACGACCAACTCGTCGCCGAGGGATACGTCGGCGGTCGAGGCGGAGGCGGCACGTTCGTCAATCCGGCCAGTCCACAGCGAGCGACCGCCCGCGAGCCGTCGAGCTCATCTCCGTCGGCCAGCTCCGGTGGCACTGATCGGTTCGCCGTCTCGCCACGTTTCGATCTCCGTCCGGGTGCGCCCGACCCGAGCCTCTTTCCGAGCGTCGTCTGGCGGCGCTGCATGATGGCCGCGCTCGAGCAGCCGCCGGGA
>DATAJN010000585.1:0-3437 GCA_036262105.1 Ilumatobacteraceae bacterium | reverse complement strand
CGTTGACCCCGTTGGGTAAACCGTCCAGTAGCCGCTCGCCGTGCTCTCGGTGACCGTCACCTTCAGCGCCGCGGCTGCAGCGTCGGCGGGCAGCCCGGCGAGGCCGGCGACGTTCACGGTGATCGCCTGGTTGGGGGCGAGCGGACCCTGTTGGATCGAGTTCGGCTCGCGTGTGTCGAGCAAACGAGTGGGGGTGAGCGGAACGAATCGGCCGGCTTGGGCAGCAGCCGCGGGAAGGTAGTAACCCTGCACATCGGCTACCAGGTCGGTCGACATCTGTGTGTACACATCGACGGACCCACCGGCACCGATCGGCACGGTCACCAGATTGGCGATCGTCTGCCCGGCACTGTCGACGTTGATCGACGAGGCGACCGGTCGTGTTACACCACTCGGGTAAACCGTCACAAACCCGCCGTCGCCGGATCCAGCGATCGTCATGTTCAACACCACCGCGCTCGAACCCTGCGGAACGTTGGGCAATGCCAGCGTGAAGGCCTCGCCGGGCATGGTTCGCCGAGAAAAGCCCTGGGCGGCGCGCGTGTCGAGGATTCGGTATGGGCTGACAGGAACATAGGCCGACGCCCCGGCTGGAGCCGCCTGTACGACCGCTACTGGTGAACCAATGCTCACGCTCAGACACAGCGCGGCGATGATGGCTACGGATAGAACCAGGTGGCGGGCAGGAAGTCTCATCATTCTGAAGTCGTCCCTTTCGCCCGACGAGACTCTAACCGATCATCTGGAGTATGTCGATACCGTTAAGAAATCTTGACGATAAACCCAGGAACTGGCGCTCAACGGCAACATTGTCGCCTGTCAGCGACGCATGCGGACCCCTGCGGGGTCGAGAATCGGCTCCGCTTGCAGGCGCGCCGGCCGCCGCTTGCCGATGATCTCGATCTCGAAGCCCGTCGTACCGGGCTCGGCCAGTTCGGCGGGGATGTAGCCCCAGGCCAGCGATACACCCGAGTAGTGGGCGTAACCGCCGCTGGTGATCCACCCGACGACACGATCTCCGTCCGGGGCGCAGTGCCAGACCGGTTCGTCGCCGATCACGTCGGCCGGTGATTCGGGGTCGGAGTCGACGACGAACATCGTCAACTTGCGCTTGGGGCCCCCTGCCGCCAGCTCAGCCTCGACGGCGGCGCGGCCGACGAAGTCGTGATCGAACTTCAGCACGCGATCCATGCCTGCCTCGAGCGGTGTGTAGATCGGTCGGTACTCGCGGAACCACGTAGCGAAGTTCTTCTCCAACCTCATCGTGATGAGGGCACGAAAGCCGAACAGGCGCATGTCGAACTCCGCGCCGGCCGCCCAGAGGAGATCGAACAGGTACCGCTGGTACTCGGGTTGCATCCACAGTTCGTACCCGAGGTCGCCGGTGTACGTCATCCGTGACAACCACACCGGCGCCATGCCGAGATCGACCTTGCGAAACGCCATGAAGGGGAAGTCAGAGTTCGTCAGCGACGTGTTGGTCAGCTTCTGCAGCACCTCGCGTGAGCGCGGTCCGGCGACGGTGAGGCCGACCATCGACAGGGCGAGCACGTCGAAGCGAATCGAGTCGGGCCCGGTCTGGTCAGCGGGCAAGTGGTCGAGGAACCATCGAGGATG
Organism: Ilumatobacteraceae bacterium; assembly: GCA_036262105.1. Classification (GTDB taxonomy): domain Bacteria; phylum Actinomycetota; class Acidimicrobiia; order Acidimicrobiales; family Ilumatobacteraceae; genus JAENVT01. The sequence goes on along the minus strand of DATAJN010000585.1, from coordinate 1,820 downwards.
ATGGACCTCGGCGGCCTGCGAACCGAAGAGGAAGAACTCGTCGGTTCCGATGCGCGATACCGAGAACTCACCGACGATGCGTCCTTGCGGGTTGAGCATCGCGGTGAGGTTCGTACGGCCGAGCTTCGGCAGGGTGTTGGTGAACAGACCTTGAAGCCAGTCGGCGGAGCCGCGCCCACTCACCCGGTACTTGGCGAAGTTCGACGCCTCCGAGAGGCCGACGCGCTCGCGCACCGCGCGGGATTCCTCGGCCACCAGCGGAAAGGCGTTCGAGCGATGGAACGTGACGTTCTCGACCGGCTCGCCGCCCGGCTCCTGAAACCACAAGGGATGCTCGAGGCCGAAGCCAGCGCCCCACACGGCGTTGTGCGCGGTCAGCCTGTCGTAGATCGGGGTGGTGTGCAGCGGCCGGCCGGCCGGGAGCTCCTCGTTGGGAAAGGTGATGCGAAAGCGACGCGAGTAGTTCTCGCGAACCTTGGCATTGGTGTAGGCGAGCGTCGCCCAGCTCCCGTACCGAGCGACGTCCATGCCCCAGATGTCGTCTTGTGGATCTCCGTTCACCATCCAGTTGGCAAGCGAAAGGCCGACGCCGCCACCCTGCGACAGCCCGGCCATCACAGCGCACGACACCCACATGCCGCGCATCCCCTTGATCGGGCCGACCAACGGGTTGCCATCGGGACTGAACGTGAACGGGCCGTTGACGAACTTCTTGATGCCGGCCCGGCCGACAGCCGGGAAGTGGGCGAAGCCGCGCTCCAGTTCGGGGGCAATGCGGTCGAGGTCGTGCGGCAACAGCTGGAACACGAAGTCCCAAGGCGTCTCCTTGGGCGACCAGGGTCGATTGTCTTGCTCGTAGGTGCCGAGCAGGATGCTCTGGCCCTCCTGTCGCGCATAGATCTCGCCGGCGAAGTCGATCATGTGAGGAAGCTCACGACCTTGCTGCTGGTTGTAGTCGATCACCTCGGGCATCGGCTCCGTCAGCAGGTAGTGGTGCTCCATCGCCAGCACGGGTAGCTCCAACCCCACCATCCGACCGACCTCGCGTGCCCACAGGCCACCGGCGTTCACCACGTGCTCGGCGTGGATGGTGTGGTCGCGGTCCGTGATCACATCCCAGGTGCTGTCGGCACGCTGTTGAAGCCCGGTCACCCACGTGTCGGTGTACACCTCGGCACCGCGGTTGCGGGCGCAGATCGCGTATGCATGGGTTACTCCGTAGGGATCGACGCTGCCTTCGTCGGGATCATGGAGAGCGCCGACGAAGTACTTCTCCTCGAGCAGTGGGTTCAGCTCCTTCGCCTCGGCCATCGAGATGATGTCCATGTGCATCCCCAGATATCGCCCGCGAGCCTGCGCCATGCGCAGCCAGTCGAGTCGTTCGGGCGTGTCGGCCAGCATCAGCCCACCAGGAAGGTGGATGCTGCAGTTCTGGCCCGATTCGGCTTCGATCTCCTTGTACAGGTTGACGGTGTACTGCTGCAGGCGAGCGACGTTCGGGTCGCCGTTGAGCGTGTGCATCCCACCGGCGGCGTGCCAGGTCGAGCCGGCGGTCAACTGCTTGCGCTCCAACAGCACCACGTCACTCCAGCCCGCTTTGGTGAGGTGGTACAGCACGCTGGCACCGACCACGCCGCCTCCGACGACGACCACTTGCGCTGACGACTTCATCGAGCTCTTCTCTCCTGTGTCCGTGCCGTGTCAGAAATCGGTGGCGACGCCGCCGTCGGCGACCCGGCGGGCGACAAACGCTTCCAACTCTTCTCGGCGGGAGGGTTCCATCGGTGGTGGTTCGTAGGCAGCGAGGAACGCCGCGGCTA
>DATAJN010000584.1:0-2966 GCA_036262105.1 Ilumatobacteraceae bacterium | reverse complement strand
GCCGAACAGCGCCTCGGCCTGGTCTGTGTCGGAGGGGAGGTTCGTCATGTTTCACTCATTCCCTGGAGGGCAGAGCACCAAACCCGAGCGGTATGGCTCGACCAGTCTGCCAACGCATTTGAAGGCGAGATAGCGTGAGGCTCAATGGTCGGAACCAATCTATCTCGCTGCGGGATTCCTTCTTCGTCGCCCGATCGCACGCCGCCGCGCCACGATTGAGCGTCGCGTCGATGACGGAGCACCCCACCGAGAGCCGTTTCGACGCTCTCGACGATCTCGAGCTGTTTGTGGAGTTTGCGACGACGCGTTCGCGATCGATTCGCAACCGACTCGTCGAACGGCACATGGGGCTTGCCGCACACATCGCCAAGCGGTTCAGTCGACCGGGAGGTGCGGAGGAAGATCTTCGGCAAGTGGCCATGCTCGGTCTCGTCAAGGCGGTAGATCGATTCGACCCGGGCTATGGCGCACCGTTCGCCGCGTTCGCCGGGAGCACCATCGAAGGCGAACTGAAACGTCACTTCCGCGATCACAGCTGGGCCGTGCGCGTCCCACGCTCAGCCAAAGAGCTGCACCTCATGGTTCGACGTGCTGTCGACGATTTGGTGCAGAGCGCCGGTCGGTCGCCGTCGGTCGACGACATCGCCACCTACCTGGGTGTGGAACGCGACGAAGTGTTGCGTGGACTCTCGGTATCGGCGGCCTCGCGCGTCGGTTCTCTCAGCGCCGGCGGCAACGATGCGGCATCCGACACGGCGCTCGACCGGATCGTGGCACTGGCCGCCGAGGATCCCGGATTCGAACACGCCATGGAGTCCGACACCGTTGAACGATTGCTCGCTCGGCTTCCCGAACGGGAGCGTCGCATCGTGCAACTCCGCTTCTTCGAGCAGCTCTCCCAGGCCGAGATTGCCGCTGCCGTGGGCGTGTCGCAAATGCAGGTTTCGAGGCTGTTGCGAGCCTCGTTCGAGCGCATGCGGAGATGGATGAACGGCGATGACGACGACGGCCAGGTGGACTGACACTGCCGGTGGGACCTGGGCCGGTGATGTCACCCGCACGGGTGAAGATCTTGTCTCGGGTGTGGACACTCCCAGTTCAGCGAGTACCGTTCGGCCCATGTCCGAAATGGGGTCGCAGCTGGAGATCTCGGCTACCGCCGACGGGTGGACGCTGAGTGGCGAAGTCGACGCTCACACCGCGCCGTCGCTGGCCACGGCCATGGCCGAGCTGCCTGCCAGCGTCGTCACGGTCGACATGTCCGGTGTCTCGTTCATGGACTCGAGCGGCCTTCGGGTCTTGATGGATGCCACGACTCGGGCACGCGAAGGTGGCGGGGATCTCATCGTGGCTCGCCCCTCCGCCGCAGTTGCGCGGCTCGTGGAGATCAGCGGGCTCAGCGAGCAGTTGCGCCTCGACGGCTGATCGCTCGTACCGTGATGGGATGGACAACGTAGGCACGGTGCGGCGGTCGATCCTCGATCTCTCGATCCTGAACGAGGGTCAATCGAGCGCCGACGCATTGCAAACGACGTCCGCGTTGGCACGTCGTGCCGACGAGCTCGGATACACGAGATTCTGGGTTGCTGAACACCACAACATGCCGAGCGTCGCCTGTACGGCTCCGGGTGTGCTGATCGCCCATCTGGCCGCGATCACGTCGAGGATCCGTGTCGGCTCTGGCGGAGTGATGCTGCCGAACCACTCGCCGCTCGTGGTCGCTGAACAGTTCGCCATGCTGGAGAGCCTTCACCCCGGGCGTATCGATGTCGGGATCGGTCGCGCCCCTGGCACCGATCAGCGAACGGCTGCTGTGCTCCGGCGGTCTTCCGACTCGTTCGCCGAAGACGACTTTCCTCGGGACTTCCTCGATCTCATGGGTCTGCTCGGTCAACCGCGAACCGCGAACGGCATGTGGAAGCAGTTCTCGGCCACACCCGTACCCACCTCGTCGCCCGAGGTGTTCCTGCTCGGCTCGAGTGGCTACAGCGCCCAGCTCGCCGGCCACTTGGGATTGCCATTCGCCTTCGCTCACCACTTCGACACGGGTGGCACCATGCAGGCAACCGAGTTGTACCACCACACGTTTCAACCGTCGGAAGCACTCGACGCGCCGTACATGATCGTCACCGCGAACGTGCTCGCCGCCGACTCGAAGGAGGAAGCAGATTGGCACTCGGCTCCCGGTCGCCTCGCGGCTCTGGGGCGGCGCACCGGGCGGTTCATCCGCCTGCCGTCACCGCGCGACGCCACGATCCACCCAGACCTGGACGAGGCCAACCGGCTGCCGAGCAGCCGGATAGTGGGGGAGATCTCGGTGGTGATCAGGGAGCTGGAGGAGCTCGTCGCCCGCACGAATGCCAACGAAGTGATGGTCACTTCCGTCGCCTACGACTTGTCGGCGCGCATTCGTAGCATCGAACTGCTGGCGGCGCACTGGCCGACGGGGAGTGCCCATCGACCGTGAGGCGCGCTCGGCGTTCGGCAACTCGCAATCCTGAGGACTCCGGCGGGCAGTGTCGAAACGGGCGCCGCCCGTTCGTCGTATTGCCGAGTCGGTGCCATCGGCACCCCAATCAACGGAGGACATCATGCCCAACCCAATCGTCCACGCCGAGATCCGTTCCAGCGATCCCGATGCAACCCGCGCCTTCTTCGGCGGCCTGTTCAACTGGACCTTCCCCGACGGGGCAATTCCCGGCTACACGTACGTCGACAGCGGAGTCCCCAATGCACTGCCAGCCGGCATCGGCCCGGTCCAAGGCGGCAAGGAACTGGTGACGTTCTTCGTCGGCGTCGACGACATCGATGCGTCCGTCACCGAGGCGCAGCGGCTCGGCGGCACCGTGGTGCAGCCGGTGATGCGTGTGCCAGGGGTGGCGTTCGCCCTGATTGCCGATCCGGCCGGCCAGGTCGTCGGCCTCGCCCAACAGGGTTAGGGTCCCGCGATGGAGGTTCCAAGGACC
>DATAJN010000583.1:0-4750 GCA_036262105.1 Ilumatobacteraceae bacterium | reverse complement strand
GTGATGTCTCGCGCAATCACCGAGAATCCGACGACGGAGCCGCTCTCGTCAGTCGTCGTCGATGCAGTGATCAACACATCCACGAGGCTGCCGTCTTTTCGGAGCCGCTCGGTTTCAAGATGCTCGTGCGGGCCGCCGGCGTTGAGGCGGCGGCGCATCTCGCTCTGTTCGGCGGCGCGCCCAGCCGGCGCGATGAGCGTCACGGGCTGCCCGATCACCTCCTCGGCGGTGTAGCCGAACAGCTCCTCCGCGGCGGGGTTCCAGCTGGTGAAGATCCCATCGGTGGTCGAACCGAAGATCGCATCGCCGGACCCGTCGACGATCGCGGAGAGTCGCCGGCGGGCTTCGTCGCCGGCCCTTCGCTCGGTGATGTCGAACGAGGAACCGATCACAGCAACCAGTGTTCCGTCGCGGTCGAAAACGGGGGTGTTGGTCACCTGGACCGCTATGGAACGGCCGTCGCGCCGCGTTGCCTCGTACTCGCCCGACCACGTTTCGCCACGGCGCATCAACTCGACCATCATCTCCGCCCGGTCGCTGCTCTCCTCGCGGGGGATGACCTCGACCGAGCTCCGGCCGATGGCCTCGGCGGCCGACCAGCCGTAGAGGAGCTCAGCCGCCCTGTTCCAGTAGATGATCGTTCGGTCGAGGTCGACGGCGACCACGGCCTGACCGACAGCCGCGAGCAGATCGGCCTGGAAGCTGATGGCTTGCTCGGCCCGTTTGCGTGCGGTGATGTCCACCACAACAACTCCGATCCCGATCAGCTCGTCGTCGACGTTGACCGGGAACTGGCTCGCCAAGTAGCTACGCGTCTGCGCTGGATCGCCGGTCGCGGGCACCTCGATCTCGACATCGAGAATTGCCTCGCCGTCGTCGAGGACGCGTTGGTACAGCTCGCGCAGCCGCGGCCAGAGCTGGGGAACGACGTCGGCCAACAGCCGGCCCCGCTGCTCGTCCACCGTTGACCCGCTTGCGGCAGCCAGCGGCTCGTTGAGGTGCACGATTCGAAAATCGCGATCGATGAACCCGAAGCCGATCGGTGCCTTGGAGTGAAGCATCTCCAGCAGCTCCAGCGTCGCCGCCGATTGCCGCTCGGCCGCTCGCAGCGAAGCCTCGAGCGACTTTGCATCATGGATGTCCGATGCTGTGCCGATCCATCTCGCCGGATCGGTTCCACTCGTCATCGGAGTGAGGCGCACCATGTGCCATCGGTACTCGCCATCGAAGCGGCGGAGGCGATGCTCGTGTCGGTAACTGGTCGTATTCCGCATGGCGTGAAGCCAGGTTTCGCTCGCCACTTCCGCCTCATCGGGATGCACCAGTGACACCCAGTTCCAGCTCGGGTTGCTCGTGTCGAGCAGCCCCGTGTAGGCCGACCCCTCGCGGTTCAAGAACTCCGTCGAACCATCGGATGCAGCAATCCACAGGAGTTGCGCAATCGACTCGGCAGCGAGACGAAAGTCGGAATCGCAAGTCGTGGCGGGCGGGGTGTGTGTCACGACAGCTTCAAGACCTCCGAGCAGCACCCGCTGGGTCGTCGGCGTCCGCCACTCGGTTCGGAGCGAGGCACTTTCCGTGATAGCGGACTGATGACGAGTCCGTACGGCGGCGGTTTTACGCCGTCCACTGATACTACCTGGCCCTGGCCACTTTCCGTCCGCGTAGGACCGCGGAAGGTGCATGCGTTGGGCGTGTGTTCGACCTGCGCTGACCGGTCAACCCGATCACATCACGAGCCGAAGATGTCGCGCCGTATCAGTGCGTGACATCCCAACGTCGCGTCGACCACTTGGGTGACGCCGAGATCCATCGCTACCGAGGCCAGTGAATAGGCATCGTCGGCGCTCAGCTCCAGGTGGGTCTGCATCAGCCACAGCATCTGCTTGGCTGCCATGCGCATCGCCTCATCGAGGTCAGTGCCGAAACCGTGGGTGCACCATGAGTCTGTGGTCTCCAGCATCGGCGAGGTGACGCCGAGGGAGGGCTCCAGCCAGACCTGGATGCGTGCCGTCAGCGATGCCTCGATCGCTGTGCCGCAGATCTCCCCATCGCCCTGGGCGAAGTGCGGGTCGCCCACGTACAACATCGCGCCTTCCGCGAACACCGGATAGCAGGCGGTGGCTCCAACCCCGATTCGCCAGTTGTCGACGTTGCCACCGAACACACCTGGCGGGATGCTGGAGTGCCGGCCAGGCTCCGCGGGAGCGACACCCATGACGCCGAAATGGGGTCGGACCGGGACTCTGACTGCGCGACTGAACGGCTGCCGAGCCAGGTCGTCGGGCGGGGTGACAACACCGGGGATGTCGTACAGCGGGCGGGTGGTGAAGTCGTAGCCAAACATCGGCGCAGCGAGAGAACCGAAGCGACCATTGCTCGGCACGGCCTCGTCGGCCAACCCGTAGATCGTGATCCGTTCCTTGGCGAACTCGTCGTACAGCAAGCCCCAGTTGGCAGCGCAGTTGCTGCCGTACGGCAACCGTGGCCACATGTCGGCGATGCGCACCATCAACGTGTCGCCGGGCCTGGCGCCGCGGACTGCGATCGGCCCGGTCATCACGTGCACGCCGGGGCCGCGGTCGGCTTCGGCAATGCCGCTCCAGATGGCGCGGATGCCATCGTCCATCAGCAGGTCGGGGGCGTCGCCGGCGTGATGGGTGACCGCTTCGATCTCGATGATGTCGCCGGAATCCACCTCCAACACGGCTGGCGTGTCACGGTCGATGTAGCCCCACACGCAGGTCTCGGGCGTGGCTGCGAGCCGGTGCTGTGACTGAGCGGTTCCGATGCGACTGGTGAGGTCGAAGGCCATGGCGGCACGCTAACGCGGCGGATGTTTCCCCTTGGTTTCGACTCGGTCAACGCCTGCTCGGCGACGAGGTCAGCCGACGGGAACGGTTGCGAACTCGCAGAACGCGGCGTAGGCGCGCGGTCCGTAGATCGTTGCCGGGCCGCCGTTCATGAGCATGGCCACACCGATTGCCTCGGCAGCTTCTTGTTGGCTGGCGCCGGCGAGGGCCGCGCCCTCGGCGTGCGAGGCGATGCATCCATCGCATCTCTGTATGACGCCGATCGCGAGAGCGATGAGCTCTTTCGTCTTCCTGTCGAGCTCGCCGTCGGCGAAGGCCGCGTGATGAAACTCACCGAAGCCTTTGTACACATCCGGAATGGCGTGTCGCAGCTCGCGGTGCAGGGGTCGCAGTTCGTCGAGCACCGACTTGCCGTAGCCGTCGTCGTGCATGATGAGTCCTCTCGTTCTTCACTCTCCTCAATGAGTATGAATCCGAGGAACGGTCGTCGACAGGGACTTTGGTCCGCTCGTGCCCACGTCGACACCGCCGGGTGGCGGCCAACCTGCTGAAGACGAGCTCGGGCGAGCCGTTACGTTACGAGGATGACCGACGCACCGACTCCCCGCGCGATGTGGGAACAGCGATATGGCATCGAGGCCTACCTCTTCGGGACGGAGCCGAACGAGTTCCTGCGCAGCAGCCTTCCGGATCTGCCCATCGGCACAGTGCTGTGCCTCGCCGAGGGTGAAGGACGCAACGCTGTGTTCCTGGCCGAGAACGGGTACGACGTTCACAGCGTCGACCTGACCGATGCGGGAGTTGCCAAGACCCTTCGGCTCGCCGAGAGTCGGCGGGTGAAGGTCGATGCGGTGATCGGTGACCTCGCCGAGTTCGACATCGGTGCCGATCGTTGGGATCTGATCGTCTCCATCTTCGCCCACATGGCGCCGGCCGCGCGCCGTCAACTGCATCGTCGGGTGGTCGTCGCACTGAAGCCGGCCGGCGTCTTCCTGCTCGAGGCCTATACGCCACAGCAGGTCGGGCGGGGGACCGGTGGACCATCGACGCCCGAGACGACGATGACACTCGAGGCGCTGCGCGAGGAGCTCGCCGATTTGGAGTTCGTACATGCCGAGGAGCTCGACCGGGAGGTAATCGAAGGGCCCGGCCATACCGGCTCCGGAGCTGTGGTGCAGGTGATCGCCCGCAAGACGGCATGACTCGGTAGGAAATCCTCGGATAGATGTCGATTCCTCGCTGACCGGTTCGTTTGGGTGATGAGGGCCGGCAACAGGGCAGGCCTCCAACCCCGAAGGAGCCAGTCATGAACACCACCACCATTCCACCCATGTCGGAGACCCTGGCGGATCAGGGTTCCGTCTCCGCGCGCTACGTTCGCGCAGGCCTCGTGGCCGGTGGCGTGGCCGCGGCCGCAACCAGTGCAATCGCGATCGTCGTCGATCAACTCGGTCTCACCCTCGAGGCGCAAGGCAAAGGATTTCCGGCCCTTGCTTTCGCACAGGTGAGCTTGTTCGGCGCGATCATCGGCGTCGTTCTAGCGGCGGTCCTTGCCCGAAAGGCCCGCACGCCTCGACACACGTTCGTCGTCACGACGGTGGTTCTCACGGTTCTGTCGTTCGTTCCTCCTGTGCTCATCGGCGCGGGGGTCGGCACGGTGCTGGTTCTCGAACTGATGCACGTCGTTGCAGCCTTGATCGTGGTCCCTGCGATCGCGAGGCGCCTCGCCGAGTGACCTCAACCCTGGGCGGCCTTGCGCTCCAGGCGGCGGGCGTGGAGGATCGGCTCCGTGTACCCGGACGGTTGCTCGACTCCCGACAGCACGAGATCGCAGGCACCGCGAAAGGCCGGCCCGTCGTAGTCGGGGGCCATGGGCGTGTAGGCGGGGTCACCTTCATTCTGGCGATCCACCACGGTCGCCATTCGTCGCATGGTCG
>DATAJN010000582.1:0-1754 GCA_036262105.1 Ilumatobacteraceae bacterium | reverse complement strand
GGTTGCCGGCGAGCGGCGCTGGCGGGCGGCGCGGCGCGCCGGCATAGCCGTGATCCCGGCGATCGTGCGCAACACCGACGATCTCGGCCTGGTCGAGCGGGCCCTGGTCGAGAACCTCCATCGCCAGGACCTGACCCCGTTGGAGGAGGCAGCCGCTTATCAACAGCTGATCGAGGACTTCGAGTTGACCCACGAGCAGGTGGCCAACCGAGTCGGCAAGAGCCGATCGGCGGTCACCAACACCTTGCGCCTGATGTCGCTACCTCCTGGCATCCAGCATCTTCTGGCCGACGGCCGCCTCAGCGCCGGGCATGCCCGGGCCTTGCTCGGCACGCCCGACCGCACGCTTCAAGAGCAATTGGCCCGACAAGCCGCAGCGGAGCACTGGTCGGTGAGGATGCTCGAGGAGATGGTGCGCGAACGTGGCGAGCCGACGTCAACGGTCACCCGCCTGCCGGTTCGCGTCGCCGACGGGGCCGGGTTGACCCCAATGACCCGCTTGCGGGCACCGGGGCTCCTCGAGTTGGAAGAGCTGCTCGCCGAACATTTGCAAACTCGTGTGGGCGTGACGATGGGCTCCAAGCGAGGCAAGGTGGTCATCGACTTCGCCGACCTCGAGGACTTGGAGCGCCTCTATCACGTGATGACCAATCCACCCGACTCGATCGCCTGAGTCGGCCACCAGTAGACAGCCGAATACCACACAGAGTGGTCATTGTCATCGGAATGTCAAGTGGAGGGTTGCACACAGCAGGTGGACAACCCTGTGGATAAACTCTCAACTAGACCGTGAGACCCATTGTTCGACGGCCATCACCAGAGCGTTGGCAATTGCCGGACCAGCATCGATGGCAATCCGAACAGGCCCGAAAACGCATTGAACGGCCGGCATCCGCGTTTCGCGGAGCATCGGCAGCCGCATTCCGCGCACCTCAGGCACCAGATCATCGATGCAGCCCAATTGACCGGCAATCAACTCGGCAAGGGAGCGTCCGCCGGCCGATTCGAACGTCGGCACGCTGTAGAACTGCACCAACGCGCATGGCTCGGTCTGGGTCTCGAAGCCGAGGTATGCGTCGGCAGCGAAGTGGTTGGCCGCCGTGGCCTGGGCGGCGGCGTCGGGCTCGTCGAGCGACATCACCGTGGCACCGCGAAGGCGCAGTTCGCGAGCAAGAGTCCTGGTCAGGGCGCTGAGCCCGCCGTACTGGCCGACCACGATGCGGCACAGAGCCACCGACCCGAGGCCGGTACGCATCCGTTCACGCTCGCGAACAGCGGCGATTCCCGGGCCCGCGCCACTCTGTGAGCCGATGACCGTCAAGGTTCGCACCGTGTCGGGCCCGCATACACCGTCGACCCTCGTGCCGCAGTTCGATTGCAGCTCTTCCAACGCTCGGGCGGTTCGTGGCCCGAGGATGCCGTCGACCCTGCCGCAATCGAATCCGAGCCGGGCGAGACGAGACTGAAGTTCGGCCACGTCATCGCCACGAAGGTTCGGTGAAGTCAGGAAGAGCAGCCGGTCGCCGAGCTTCCAGCTCGCTTCGACCAGTGCTGTCCAGGTTTGCTCGTCGCAGCGACCATCCGACCGAAGACCGCGCCCGCTCTGGAAGGCACGAACAGCGTCTTCGGTGGCACGACAATAGATCGCACCCTCGGCACCTGCGGCGGGTGGGAATCCGGCGGCGCCGAGGCGGCGCTGCAGATCGCGGATGGCCTCACCGCGCTGACCCGGTGTCAGCGGGAAGTAGGCAGAA
>DATAJN010000581.1:0-4540 GCA_036262105.1 Ilumatobacteraceae bacterium | reverse complement strand
GCCGTGGCTGTGGATCGGCTTGGTCATCGCCGGCGGTGTCGCGGACGAGCTCGAGAACCAGCGGATGCACAGGTCGCTCGACGAGTGGTGGAACACGCTCGACCACACGGGTGCTCTGAAGTTGTCCAACGCCGACCTGAGCCCGATCCACGTCTTCAGTTGGTGGAAGCTCGGCCTCCTGGTGCTTCCGGCTCTGCTCGCTGCACTCACCGCCGTCCACCTCGTCGCCGTCGCGGCCGGAGCGTTGTGGAGATCGCTCCGCAAGCTGTGGGTGCAGTTGACCGCAGCGATCCTGTTCGTCGTGCTGGCCCACGCCAAGCGATCCGTGTAGCCACACAACACGACGTAACAACACGACGTATCGTTCCGCGGCTGCACAGTTCAGACCGCACACCTTTGTCGAACCACTCAATCACACGATCTGACCACGGAGCCGGCACTAGCGTCGTCAGCCGTGGTGATGCTCCGACCGATCGACGACTCGAACCGAGCCGCGGTCGAGGCACTGCGCACATCGCCGGGCCAGGAGAAGTTCGTGAGCAGCGTCGTCGACTCGCTGCTCGAGGCAACCGAGGAGCCAGGCGGTCGCGCCATCTACTGGGCGGTCTACGCCGAGGAGACTCCTGTCGGATTCGTGATGATCAGCGACGAGGTCGAGGGTCCCGAGTACATGCCTCAGTTCCTCTGGAAGCTGCTCATCGACGCTCGGTACCAGCGGCAAGGTCTTGGCACCGCAACGCTCGATCTGATCGTCGAGTACTTCCGCGGCCGACCCGGTGTAGAGGCTCTGAGCACGAGCGCCGGCCAGGGCGACGGCAGCCCGATCGGCTTCTACGAGCGCTACGGGTTCGAGCAGACCGGCGCCATCGTCTTCAACGACGAGGTGTTGCTGCAACTGAGACTTTCTTAGCCTCCGCTTAACCGGATGACCTGTTGACCGTGCGTTGGTGGAGGGCTACGTTCCGAGCGGCCCGATCCGTTCATCGAGGCACCGGGCGCACGCAGTACTGGGAGGGGAGCCGCATGGCTTACAGCGAAGCGTCCAAGGTCCGTCCATTTCCCGCGCGACGACGTCGTCGCGGGGCCCTGCTCGCCGTCACCGCGATCGCCGCGGCGGCAGTGTCACTGGTGTCGTTTGTTGCCGGGGTCTCCCCCGCAAAGGCTTTCGTCCCACCACCGAACCGCCAGTATCCCGTCAACCTGCCCAGCACACTCGCTCATCCCGGCAGTGTGATCGTCGCATTCAAGACGCCGGTTGCCGCTGCCGGCGATCGCGTCAGCGGCGACGGTAGCGGGAGCGCCGCAACCACCGACCTCGACGCCATCAATGCCACCCTCGCCGGTTTGAACGCCACGAGCGTCCATCACCTGTTCACCAACATTCCGGCCGACAAGCTCGCCGCGGCACGATCGACGGCTGAGGCCGACACGGGTGCCTATGTCACGGACTTCACGCAGGTGTACGAGGTCAGCTTCGCCGCCGATGTCAACCCTGGCGAGGCGGCGAACCAGCTGTCGCAATCTGCTCTCGTCAGCGCGGCAATGCCCGATTGGATCTTCAAAGTGCCCAGCAACGACCGCGCCACCTTGTCGGCGGTGCAAGTGCAGCAGGCACTCGCCGCTGTGGACGCAGCTCGCAACGCGCCAGCAAGCAACGGCACGCCGAACGCCGCCTCCCTGCCGACCAACGACGCCTACCGCACCGACGCCCAGTCGTACCACGACGCCGCCAGCAACAACGTCACCGGCGCCGCGGCAATGATCGCCAAGAAGTTCGGGCAGCAACCGGGCCAGGGCGAAGTGGTCACCAACATCTCACTCGGCACCGTTGACGACACCAGCACGGTTCTGGAGAACGGCCAGCGCTACATCGAACAGGCCGGCTACCCGAAGATCCCGGTGTGGTTGTCAAGTGCCAATTGCGACGCCGACGGCAGCTGCAACGTCCTCCTCGATCCCACGGCGACGAACACCGGTGACGGCCAAGGCGACTTCCTCGAGGTCAATCTCGACTTCAGTGTCATGGCGCCCCCGCCCGTCGGCGACCCGCGCGTCGTCAACCCGGCACCGGCCGGCACCGGACAGCTCCTCGGGGAGGCCTACGGCGCCAGTTTCCGGTTGATCAATCCATTGGTGAACAACACCGACAACTTCGTCGGCGCGTGGCTTGGAGGCGCGTTCCTGCAGTCACCCCCGCCGGATGTGATCACCGCTTCGATCGGTGAGGGCTTCGGAATCGGCGGGTTCAGCGACTACTTCTTCGAGCAGGAGGCGATCATCCACGACGCCGTGAGCATGGTCGTCGGAGCCGACATCTTCGTATCGATCTCGGCCGGCGACGGCCAGACGGAAACCAGTGTGGCCATGAACCCGAACGGTCTCACCGGCGCAACGAACGTTACGGCCGATCCCACGCAGGTCACCGACATCGACGATCCCCGCCTTTGGGCGAACCCGTCCTACAGCTATGGGCTCACTGTCGAGCCGCAGGTGGTCATCGACAGCGGAGCCAACGATGCTGGTGCAAACACGCTCAACGATGTGTTCAACAACTCACCGTGGAACCTCCTGATACCACCCAGCGTGAGCCACGACCAGCACACCATCGAGACGCGCTGGACGGGACAACAGAACTTCCACACCGGGTTCGGTAGCCGCGTCAACCTGAGCGCCCCGGGCGACGACGTGTTGATCCTGGCCCAGGTGGAAGACGCCAACGGCGTCCCTGTCACCCCTGTCGCCTCCTTCCCACGTTTGATCGGTGGGTCGTCCGCCTCGGCGCCCGAGATCGCCGGCGCCGCCGCCGTTGTGCGCCAGGCCGCTCGCCTGTTGCACATCAACCTCACCGCCCGTCAGGTGCGCGACCTCCTCGTCGCCACCGGCCGCACGAATGTGACGCCGGCGTTCGACCTCGACAACGCCAACATCGGTCCGGCACTCGACCTCACCGCCGCCGTGCAGGCACTCTTCGATCGTGCCCACGCGAACGGCGCGCCGTCGTTCGCCCGTATGACCGTGGCACAGCGCAAGACGGTGCTCACCTACACCGACTTCCGCAGTTCCTTCTGGACCGACACGCCGCAGGATCCGGTGGCGGGGACGGCGACGATCGACCTGAGCCAGGGACTCGTCGCTCCCTCCGGCCGGGTGAACGAGACACTCGGCGCCTCGGGCGACAACGTCAACATGCCGATCACCTTCGCTGTCGACTCGCTCTTCAGTCCGGCGAGGCAGGCAAACTATCGCTGGACGTTGTCACTCGGACGGCGCTCAGTCGACGTCCCCGGTTTCTGGGCTGACCGGAACGAGCCCTTCGTACGGCTCCTGCCCACCGAGATATTCGCACTGCTCGGTCAACCAGTCACGTCGAACGCTGATCGAGTCGTCACAGTGACGGCGCGAAATGGCAGCGCCAGTATCTCGACGGCCGTCACCTTCAAGGGCCAGGCCAACGGCAGCTACAGCCATGCGGTTCCTCCGACGTTCAACACGGTGTTCAAGGCGGGCCAGACGGTGGTCATCGCCTACGACATTCGTGGACTCCGCGACGGTAACGGTGGCCAGGTCGATGGCGGCAAGCTCATCGTCAGCGACATCGACCGTACGGTTCCGCAAGCGTTCCCCGATCACGACGTCAACGTCCACGGCTTCACCCGTAACTTGCACGGCACGATCGGTTTCATCACACTGTCGGCCGCCGACTTCCCGCATGGCGTCGGTGCGTACGGGATCGCACTGCGCGGTACGAAGCACGGGGTGGAGGTGCCCGACAGCACCAGCCTGTTCCTGCCGCTGCGTTTCGCCCCGGCTCGCTACGAGCTACCGGCGACTCCGAAGATCCAGGCGGCAGCATCGCTGCTGAACGGCACAGCCCCGTTGTTCTACGAAGCAGCCGACATCGAGCCGGGCGGTTCCACCGAGTTCGGGGTCACCTACGACGTCACCGGCGTGAGGGGGGCGACCGCGGCCATCATCGAGTTCTCCGCACCGACGATCGACTTCGCCAGCGCCCTGTTCATCACGGGGAACTTCACGCCCGACAACACCTTCGTCAACAACTTCACGAACCCCAACGGTGACCGCCTTGACAGCGGCAACACGCTGGGCCAAGCGGGCGAGACAACTCATGTCGCCGTCACCGGCACGACCGGAACCGCCGTGCTCGACGGAAGTGCGATCGGCCTCAGCATTCCTGATGGTCACTGCGACGCCACCTACCAAGTTCGTGTTCTGGCGACCAATGCGGCGGGCAAGATCGTCGGTGTTGCCGGAAACGGCTCGATCCTGAGCTACGGCGATTTCAGCCGCGACGCCTGCTTCCCCACACCGTGACCTGTCGGCACGCAGAGACGTGATGGGGTGATCACGTCTCTGCGGCGAGGATTCCGTTCTCGATCGCGAACAGCGCGGCGGCACCTCGGGTCGACACACCGATCTTCGTGTAGATGTGCTGCACGTGGTGGTCTGCAGTCTTCGCCGAGATCACGAGCCGGGCGGCGACCTGGCGAGTGGTGAGTCCCACGGCAAGCAGCCGGCACAC
>DATAJN010000580.1:0-4830 GCA_036262105.1 Ilumatobacteraceae bacterium | reverse complement strand
CAATCCGTAGCAGTTGGCCAGTGGGGCGTTCGGGAACTGCTCGTGCAGGCGGTCGATGAGCTGCGAGGGCATCGGCGCGCCGCCGAAGGCCAGCCACGGCGCCAGCTCGCAGGATGGCTGGCCCGAGAGATGGTCGAGGAGGCGGTGGTACATCGTCGGCACGCCGATGAAGAAGGAGCACGCGCCGGTTTGCAGAGCGTCGGCGATCTTGTCGGCACGGAAGCGCCGATGAGGCTCGACGCTGCCTCCCGCGACCAGCGCGTGACCGAGCTGATCGACGAAACCAGTGTTGTGGCACAAGGGGACGGCGACGACGGTGTGGATGTCGGGAGTGGAATGGAACATGGCTGCGTAGGTTTCCGACGAGCGGGCGAGTGAGGCGTTGCTCAGCACAACGCCCTTCGGCCGGCTGGTCGTACCCGAGGTGTAGGTCAGGCACGCCGGCCCAGCAGCGTCGACGCTGACTGGTGCGCCGTGGGCGGCGATCGGACGCTCACCGGGCGCGAGGGCTTCCGACAGGAGCAGGAGGCGCGCTCGCCAACGAGCATCAACGAGCGGAAGCAGGGCGCTGTCTACTGCAATCGCACCCGGATCGCCATGCGCGAGCAGGGCATCGAGCTCCTCCGTCGTCACCCGTGTGGCCAGTGGCATCGCCACCATTCCCGAGGCGATTGCGGCGAGGAACGCAATGATCCAGGCAGCGCCGTTTTCGGCGAGCACTGCAATGCGATCTCCGGTGACGAGGCCCCGCCGGCGGAGCTCGGCCGACAGCGCACGAACGCGGATCGCTGTCTCGGCGTAGGTGAAGCGGGTGCCCGAGTCGTCGGAGATGAACAACGAGTTCGGAGTGGTGGCATCCCAGTGCCACAGGTAGTCGGCGAGCGACTGCGGCGATTCGGCGCTCTCGGTCACGAGAACCGTTTCGTCGCAAACGATTCGGGGACCTCGCGTTCGACCCACGAGTAGCCGGCTTCGACGGCGGCGAGGTTGCGACTGATGCGATCGGCACGATGTGCGGGCACCACAGCCGTCATGCCCTTGGTGAGCGCTTCGCGCGATGCGAGGCCCGAGAGCCGGGCAACGACGCCTGCCACCACCATGTTGCCGGCACGAGGATCGCCCACCTCGATGGCCATGTCTCCGACCGGCACGGCAAGGTGTTCGATGTCGGGGCGCGTGAGCCACGCCTCGTCGATGTTGGCCACGTCGTAGGCGAGCAATCCGTTGGGCACGAGCAGCGGGTAGTACCGCTCGAACCAGTCGTTGTGCATCGCGCACATCAACGCGTAGTCGCTACGCAGCGGAACACCGGGGTCGTCTCGCGAAGCCGCCAACGAGCAGGCGATCTCACCGCCGCGGATCAACGCCCCGTAGACGCTGTACTGGATGGGGTTGTATCCGTCGGCAGAGGCCGACCATGCCAGCAGCTCGGAGCTGAGTTTGACTCCCTGACCTCCGCGGCCGGTCAGCACGATCGACAGGACAGGGCTCATTCCTCGACCGTTGCCCTGCGATCGGCCAGAACACCTGTCGGGTACTCGGTTCGAACCGACTGGCTCACGTACTCCCAAGCCTGCACCGAGTCCATCCGCCAATGTGTGGGGCATGGGCTCAGCACCTCCACGATCGACAGGCCGCCGCCGGCGCGTTGTGTCTCGAAGGCTTTGGCGATCGCTCGGCGTACGCGGCGCACGCCGAGCGCTGAATCGATGGCCACTCGTTCGGCATAGGCCACACCGCTCAAGCCGGCCAGCATCTCCAGGAACGGCAGAGGAGCTCCGTGTTGTGGCCCCCTGCCTTCCGGTGTGGTGCTGGTGGCCTTGCCGGCGAGCGTGGTCGCCGCCAACTGCCCGCCGGTATCGGCGAGCACCCCGTTGTTCAAGACGATGATCGTGATCGGCTCGCCGCGTACCGCCGTGTGCAACGACTCGGCAGCGCCGAGCCCCATGAATCCGCCGTCACCTTGAATCGCGCAGACCAACCGATCGGGTTGCATCCGCTTGTACCCGCTGGCGAGCACGCTTGTGCGACCGTGCGGGCCCATCAGGACGTCACCGGGCATGTGTGCCGTCATGAAGTCGACACAACCGATGTCGACCATGAACACCGGCTTCTGGTCGAGCTCGGCGACCACATCGGTGAGCGCGAGCAGGACCGAGCCGTATCCACCCCCCGGACAGAAATCGAAGCCGTGCGGCGACAGCGCTTCGGCGCTCGGTTCGGCGACCACCTTCATCGAACCACTCCCGGTTCCAGTGCCCGGCATCGTTCGGCGACCCGCGCCGCGAACTCGTCGGTCGACGGTGCCCGGCCGCCGAGCCAGTTGACGAACCCGTCGGGGCGGCGGCCAATGGCCGCGGTGACGTCGTCGATCATCTGCCCCATGCTCAGCTCGGCGACGATGACCGAGCGTGCGTCGTCGCACGCGGATCTCACGCGCTCGACCGGGAAGGGCCACAACGTGATCGGCCGCACGAGGGCCACCGAGAGTCCGAGCTCGCGAAGCCGGGGAAGCGAGTACTCGGCGATGCGGGCCAACGATCCGTAGGCCACGATGAGCAGATCGACGGCTCCGGTGTCGCCACAGTGCTCGGCGCGGGGTTCGTCCCGTTCGATCGCCGCGAACTTCTGCTCCCATCGCCGACCGACGCGTTCGAGCGCGGCGAAGTCGCCCGCTGTTTCGTCGACGGCGACGAGTTCGGGCAGCACGAGGCCGTTGCCCCGACCGAACTCCACCGCCCGCGGCGGACGCTCCGTCGGGTCGGCCACGACGTATTGCTCGCTGGCGATGGCCAGCAACTGGTCCCCCAGCACGATCACGAACAATCCGTGGCGATCGGCGAGGTCGAATGCATCGATGGTGAGATCGACCAGTTCCTGCACGTTCTTGGGGGCCAGCACGATCATCTTGAAGTCCCCGTGGCCACAGCCTCGCGTGGCCTGGTTGTAGCCGTCCTGGCCCGGCCCGAGGCTGCCGTCGCCCGGCCCCCATCGCTGTTGCACCACCACCACACCGGGCAGTTCGGTCATCCCGGAGAAGAACGACAGCGCTTCCGACATCAGGCTGAGTCCCAACGGCGCGGTAGCGGTCATTGCCCGAAAGCCCGCCAGGCTGGCGCCGGCCACCATGTGGATTGCGGCGATCTCGCCTTCGGTCGGCACCATCACCCTGTTGTGCGCCGGAAACTTCTCCGCTGCAGCTTCCAGGATCTCCGTCGCCGGTGTGACCGGATAGCCGGCAAAGAAGTGACATCCTGCGGCCAGAGCCGCATCGACGACGGCTTCGTTGCCGCTGGCGAAGCGCTTGGTCGGTGTGCTCATCGTCGTCCTCCGACCCTCTCACGCTCTTCGCGGTACACGGTGAAGACGCCATCGGGGCACACATCGGCGCAGAGCGTGCAGCCCGTGCAGCCCTCGGCGACCAAGGCCACGACCGGCCAGCCTTTGGCGTTCAGTTGCGGCGTCATCGCCAGTACGTGCTCGGGGCACACGACGACACAGAGATCGCATCCTTTGCACAACTCGGCGGCGATCGTCACCGTGCCAACTGTCTTCGCCATGGGTCAATCCTTCGTCACGTCAGAACAGCGGGGTGTTCGAGTCGAGCAAGGCACGCCCGATGATCACGCGTTGGATCTCGCTGGTGCCCTCTTCGATCGTTTCCAGGCGAGCATCGCGGAACCACTTCTCGATCGGATGGTCCTCGACGTAGCCGTGCCCACCCAGCACCTGCATCGCTTGACTGGTTGTGGCAACAGCGGCTTCCGAGGCGAACAACTTCGCCATCGAGGCCTTGGTGCCGAACGGTTCGCCGCGATCCGCGGCGCGCGCCGCGTCCCAAGTCAGTAGCCGCGATGCGTGCAGCCGGGTGACGGCGTCGGCCAAGGGAAAGCTCACGCCCTGGAACCGGGCGATCGGCCGGCCGAACGCCTGGCGCTCGTTGGCGTAGTCGCGGGCGTATTCCAGGGCGGCCCGCGCAACACCGATCGAGCAGGCGGCGACCTCGATCCGGCTCAGTTCGAACGTGCGCATGGCACCGTC
This sequence comes from Ilumatobacteraceae bacterium, assembly GCA_036262105.1. GTDB lineage: Bacteria > Actinomycetota > Acidimicrobiia > Acidimicrobiales > Ilumatobacteraceae > JAENVT01. Next base: position 789 of record DATAJN010000580.1, on the reverse strand, counting down.
GAAGCCGGTGCCGACATCGCCGACGACGTCTTCGTTGGGCACGAACAGATCGTCGATGAACACTTCTGCGTTGGTGGACGCACGCCAACCCATCGTCCGCGCACGCGGGCCGTACGAAAGGCCAGGGGAATCGCCAAGCGCGGTGAACATGGTGAGTCCGAGGCGCTCCTCGCCGTCGATTGCATCGGCCACGATAAGCATCGAGTGAGCGAGACCGGCGTTGGTGATGAAGATCTTCTGTCCACTGAGCACGAAGCCGCCATCGACCTTGCGGGCTCGTGTGCGGATGCGCGACACATCCGACCCGCCTCCCGGCTCAGTGCAGGCGAACCCAGCCGTACGCGGCCCGTCGACGCACAGGGGCGCGAGCCAGCGCCGGCGCTGGTCGTCGTTGCCACACTCCAGCAGCGCGGCGATGAACATGTTCGTGCCGCTGAGGTACGAGTAGACGCCGATGCAACCCCAGGAGAGCTCCTCGGCGACGATCGCCTGAGCGACTGCCGACGCAGACCCGCCGCCTCCGTGCTCGGCGGGAATTCCGAGTGTCAGCAGCCCGACGTCGAAGGCCGACTGCAACACGTCGAATGGTTGAATCCGGTGCTGGTCATTGCCTGCTGCGGTCGGGCGAATGATGTCTTCGGCAAACCCGTGGGCCCATCGTTGGAGTTCGACTTCGTCGTCGTCGAGATCGCCCCTGCTCACCAGTTGCACGTCGAATCCCCCCTGCAATCCTGGTCATTTAGGCAGACGGACGACCGACTGTCAAGCCAAACCGCATCGACCAATCAT
>DATAJN010000579.1:0-2108 GCA_036262105.1 Ilumatobacteraceae bacterium | reverse complement strand
ACTGGAACGGCATTCGCGACGAAGTCGATCAAGACGGGTATGCGTCTGCGAGTCGATGGCGACAACGGCGTCGTAACGATTCTCGGATAAGTGCCCGAACAACTCTCCACCGTCGTCAAGACTCTCAAGGTGCTCGAGGCGATGGGATTTCGCGAGCGTCGATCACGCGGCGCGTGACGTCGAAGCCACGAAGGAGCCCACCAGGTCGACCCACCGATCCCACAACTGTGGCGGGTAGTCGTGGCCGAGACCCTCGATCACCTCGAACCGTGCTCCTGGGATCAGTTCGGCAGTCCGGCGGCCGCCACTGATGTCGATCAAGGTGTCGCAATCACCGTGCATCACCAGTGTTGGGGTGGTGACTTGGCGAAGCAACTCAGCGCGCGGGGGTGCTGCCCCCACGGCGTGGTACTGACGCCCCGTACCCGATGGATGGAAGCAGCGATCGAATGCCCGCTCGGCGTCTCGGCGCCATCTCGCTTCATCGGCGAAGGCCGGGCTGCCCCAGACGCGCAACCCTTCGATGTGCGCGGCGATGAACGATAGACGATCCACGGCGGGCGGCGCCGTGAGCAGCGCGAACGCCTCGGCAGTCGAACCTCCGTAACCGCGTTCGCCGGTGCGCGACATCACGGAAGTCATCGACAGCAAGCGATCGGATTGCTCGATGGCCATGACCTGCACGATCATCCCCCCCATCGACAAACCCATCACGTGTGCGTGCTCGACTCCGATCGCGTCGAGCACGGCAACACCATCGGCGGCCATGTCGCTGATGGTGTACGCCTCGCCCTGAGCGCCGACGGGCGCCGTGTCGAACTTCGACGACATGCCGACATCTCGGTTGTCGAAGCGCACCACGTGCAGACCACGGGCGACGAACATCGCGCACCAGTCTTCGTGGTAGTTGATGCATTGACTTCCCAGCCCGTTGACGAGGAGCAACGTCGGGTCGTTCGGGTCCCCGAAGGATTCGTAGTAGATCTCGCAATTGCCGTTCTGCGCCATCGCCATGTCGCGACGGTATATCAACCGTTCCGCATGTGAGAACGGCGACGTTGTGTGTGCATTCGAGCGTTGATCTACTCGACGTGTGATCGCCGCGCCGGCTCTGAAACGTCTGCTGCTCGACTTCGGCGGGCCTGTGTTGCTGACCCCGTTCGAGCTCGCCGGCAAGGCCGAGGAGACCCTCGGGCCGATGCCGTGGCGCGGGCCGTTCGACCATGGATCCGACCACGAGTACGTTCGTTGGCAGCGCAACGAGATCACGGAGCGCGATTACTGGACCATGCGTGCCGGCGAATACGGACTAGACATCCAAGGTCTCATGCGCCACTTCTACGAGCCTGCCGGCGACTACCTCGTACGTCCGGCGATGGCCGAGCTGATCAGCCGGCATCAGGCTGCGGGTCGACCGGTTGGAGTACTGACCAACGACATGGACGCTTTTCACGGGCCCGAATGGAAGGAGGGGATCTCGGTGATCAAACAGTTCGACTTCATCGTCGACGGGTCGATCACCGGATACCTCAAGCCCGATCCGCGTGCGTTTCGTCTGGCGTTGAAGGCGTTCGGAGATCCGGATCCGGCATGTGTGGTGTTCGTCGACGACCAGCGCTCCAACCTGCGCGGCGCCGAGGCAGTGGGCATGTCGACGGTCTTCTTCGACCCCACGGATCCTGCCGCTTCGATCGACCGGATCGAAGCCGCGTTGCTCTGAGCACGTCCAGAAACTCCCAGATCTTGGAGCACCCGTTCGAGAACTTCAGCCCCTTGAGTGACTCAGCCAGCAGTGGCTTTGTCTGCTCGCTCGAACTCGACGACGACCGTGCGCTCTTCGGTTCCCCGCACGACGGTCAACGACAGGGACGCGCCCGCCGAACCCAGCGCGTCGTGCAGGGCGTCGATCGAATCGAGGGGAGTGTCGCCGGCGGCGACGAGGAGGTCGCCCTCGGCGATTCCGGCGTTGGCGGCCGGGCCGCCGGGTTCGACACCCCGGACGAGGAGTCCGGCACGCTCGGGCAGGCCGACAGAGGCGCGCAACTTCGCGGCGACGGCCGGCGGCGCCAGGGCGATGCCGAGGCGCGGGCGGGTGACCGACTTGCCCG
>DATAJN010000578.1:0-8547 GCA_036262105.1 Ilumatobacteraceae bacterium | reverse complement strand
GGATGACCCATCAGCAACACGCCGAGCTCGTCGGCACCGCTGGTGATCTCGTCGTTCAGGATCCGCTGTCGTGTCTGCATCCGCCAGTTGCGCATGCGCAACTCCAGCACGCTGTTCAATGCGGAATCGGAGGGGCAGTACGCGTAGTGCACCGTCGGTCGGTAGATCGGGTTGCCATCGTCGCCCCACACCGTGAGGTGCTCGTTGATCGTCAGCGCCTCACCGTGGCGCACGACCATGCCACGGATCTCGCCGGACGGCACCCACGATCGCACCCAGGTCTCCATGCCCGGGCGAGCGATGCAGATCTGGTTGCAGGGGCCGTAGCCGTGGTGGACGTACGCGTTCGGGGGCAGCCGCTTCTCGTGCGTGCCCCAGCCGAGCTCGGCCGGGGCGATGCCTTCCTCGAAGAAGCCGTCGACGGACCACGTGTTGACGAACTCGTCGACCTGTTTGGGAACGTTGGTGATCTGGGTGTCGCGCTCGGAAACGTGGATGACCTTCGTTCCCGTGAGCATCGCCAACACGTTGTACGTCTCGTCGGCCAGGGCGAGCTCCATCGCCGAGACATCGGCAGCGAGGCCTTGTTGCAGCATCCGGCCGGCGATCTCAATGAGCGCCTGCTTCGTGAAGTGGCTGACCAGGCCCGGATTCGCGCCATGCTCGAGCACTGCGGTGGGGCCCCTGTTGTCGCCCCACCCGGCGATCATCCTGCGCAGGTCCATGTGGCGGACGTACAGCGTGCGGTCGAGCGGGTGGGTCGCGGCCATGTCGTCGTACGGGTCCCAGACTTCGACACTGGTGTTCAGGTAGAGAACCCCGTGGTCACGGCACCATTGCAGGATGGTCGCGTTGTCGATGTTCCATGCCAGATCGAGCAGCAGATCCCCATACCCGACTCTTGCCGACAGAAAGTCGTCGAGGTTCGCCGGGGTGATCTGTTCTTGTTCGAATCTCACTCCCGATGCGATCGAGTCGGCAACTCGGGCACGGTTGTCGAGCAGGTCGACGATCGTGATGCGCTGCGGTTCGATCGACAGATCGCGGATCAGCAGCGGCAAGGTGCACTGCGCAACCGAGCCGCAGCCGAGGACCAGGACCCTCGTGGGGCGCATGGTTATTCGGCGTACTCCGGGGTGATCGTGGCGAGCTCGCGCTCGAGCCCTTCTGCCTCAGCAGACGCCAGCAGTGACTGCCAGTCGTAGGCGATTCCCTTGCGGCCGGACGTCGTTGTCCCGTCGAATGCTTCCATGACGCGCGCCTCCTCGAAGACGATTGGGGGGTGAGATCGGTCCTTTCTGGCCGGACGTTCCGACACAGGCCTTGGGACGCTAACGGCGTATGGGCCCGGCGACTACTCTTTGAGTCAGACGGCGGTCTTTCTGCTCGGCCGGTCAGCGCGACTGACTCGCCACTCAGCGCGGCCCTTGGTCAGTGGACCTGCTTGGTCTGGCCTTCCCAGTACGGCTCGCGCAGTTTGAACTTCTGCAGCTTGCCGGTGGCCGTGCGGGCCAGCGAGTCGCGGAACTCGATGGCCTTCGGGCACTTGTACCCCGCCAGCTTCGTCTTCGTGTAGGCGATGAGCTCGGACTCCGTCAATGGCGACCCAGACGATGTCACGACCAGGGCCATCACCTTCTCACCCCACTTCTCGTCGGGCACGCCGATCACGGCGACCTCGGCGACGTCGGGATGGCTGAAGATCGCGTCCTCGACCTCGATCGAGCTGACGTTCTCGCCGCCGGTGATGATCACGTCCTTCTTGCGGTCGCTGATGGTGACGTACAGATCTGCGTCGAGGTGTCCGCCGTCGCCCGTGCGGAACCACGACGGTCCGTCGGGATCGTCTTCGGCCGGCCTGATCGCGTCGTTGGTGGCCTCTGGCTGGTTCCAGTAACCCCCCATGATGTGGTTGCCGCGGGCCAGCACCTCGCCGTCGGGGGAGATGCGGATGTCGATGCCGATGGCGGGGGCGCCGGCACGACTGAGCTTGGCGGCGCGGTCGGCCGGTGACAACGCATCGAACTCGCTGCGTCGGCGGTTCATCGTGAGCAGTGGTGTGGTTTCGGTGAGGCCGTAGATCTGGATGAACTCCCAGCCCAACTCGGTTTCGATGCGTTCGATGGTCCGCGTTGGCGGGGGAGCGCCGGCGATGACCATCCGCACACGCCCGTTGCCCGGGATCGGGCCCTCCCAAGTCGTTGCGGCATCCAGAATCGCGTTGGCCACGGCCGGTGCACCGCACATCAGGGTCACCCCGTGTTGTTCGACTCGACGAAGGATCTCGGCGCCATCGATCTTGCGGATGATCACGTGCGTGGCGCCCATTCCCGTGACCGCGTAGAGCACGCCCCAACCGTTGCAATGGAACTGCGGGAGGGTGTGGAGGTACACGTCGCGGTCGTTGACGCCCAGTTGCCATCCGAACGTCGTGGCGTTGAGCCAGATGTTGCGGTGCGTCAACTGCACACCCTTCGGCCGGGCAGTGGTGCCGCTGGTGTAGTTGATCGTGGCCGTCGCGTCCTCGTCGAACACCCAGGGTCGCGGTTCGGCGTGTTCCGTCGGCGCGTCGTTGTCGCTGCCGATCACGAAGCGATGCTCGCAATGCACGTCGGCCAAAGCCTCGTCGAGCTCCGGATCGACCATGAGCATCCTGGCCCCGGAGTGTTCGACGATGTAGCGAACCTCTTCGGCGGCGAGCCGGAAGTTGATCGGCACCAGCACCCGACCCGACCCGCTCACACCGAACAGCGCGGTGAGCAAACGCGCCGAGTTGTGGCTGACGATGGCAACGCGATCACCCGCCGCGATTCCCATCGCGTCGAGCGCCGCGGCCTGAGCACGGGCGCGCCGGGCCATCTCGGCGTACGAGATGGTGCCCCACGAGTCGGCCGGCTGCATCGGCTCGTCGACGATCGCCGACCGATGCGGATAGATGTGCTCGGCGCGTAGGAGGAAGTCGTTGACCGTGAGTGCCACCTTCATGGTCAGGAATTGTTGCCGATCCACGTGCACCCCGTTGCACCGAGACCGGTCAGCCGGCGCGGCGCGGCTCGTCGCTCATCGCGCAAGGGGTGCCGAGCGGGCGGTACCCTCCTTGTTCGACATGTCTGAACACACCCGCCCCCCCGGGGCACCGCGACGTCGACGCCGCAAACCCACTCCATCTCCAGCTCGCAGCCCGGTCGAAGCGCCAACCCTCACGATCGATCCCGACGCCTACATCCCGACGGCTTTCGTCGACATCGGCGTTCCCACGGAAGTCGACATGGGGCTTGCCGCAGCAGGATTCACCGTCCCGTTCGCCATCCAGACCAAGGCCATCCCGGTCGCCCTCACCGGACGCGACGTCTGCGGTCGGGCCAAGACTGGTTCCGGCAAGACCCTGGCCTTCGGCGTGCCGATGCTCGCCCGCCTCTCGGGCGAGGCCGACGCGCGCCGACCCCTCGCCATGGTGCTGGTGCCCACTCGTGAGCTGGCTCTGCAGGTCGCCGAGGTTCTCGCGCCGGTTGCTGCCGGCTGCAATCGCACCGTTCTGGCGGTGTACGGAGGCGCTTCGCGCCACCAGCAGATCGAGGTGCTCAACCGCGGCGTCGACGTGATCGTCGCCACGCCGTTGCGACTGATCGATCTGTTGAAAGAGAACGAGCTCGACCTCAACAAAGTGGAGATCGTGGTGCTCGACGAGGCCGACCGGATGGCCGACGACGGTTTCACCCCGCAGGTCGAATGGATCCTCCGCAAGGTCACCGGCGCTCACCAAACGATGCTGTTCTCCGCAACTCTCGATGGCGATGTCGGGCACCTCGTACGTCGCTACATGAACGATCCCATCGAGGTGGCCATCGATTCGGCCACCGACACCGTCGGAACGATGCATCACCTGTTTCTCGCCGTGCACCACATGGACAAGGACAAAGTTGTGCAGGCGATCGCGTCTGGTGTCGCCAAGACGCTCGTGTTCTGCCAGACGAAGCGCACGTGCGATCGAGTCGAACGGTCACTGCTGGATCTCGGTGTGCAGGCAATGGCGATCCACGGCGACCTCGCCCAGGTATCGCGTGAGCGGGCGATGCGGCGCTTTGCCGATGGGGAACTCAGTGTGCTCGTCGCCACCGACGTTGCCGCGCGGGGGATCGATATCGACGACATCGGTGCCGTGATCCACTACGAGCCAGCTCCCGATGGGAAGGACTACCTCCATCGCAGCGGTCGCACGGCGCGTGCCGGGCGCGACGGATGGGCGGTCACCCTCGCCGAATACAACCAGCACACTCAGGTCCGCATCCTCCAACGAGCGCTCCGACTCGACGTCGCGCCGCCGGTCGAGGTGTTCTCCAACAACCCGAAGCTCCGCAACCTCCCCGAGTTCTGAGTTCGGCAAATTGACCATGTCATCTAGCCACGTCGACCGATCCGTGTAGCCACGGAACACGACGTATCGTTCCGCGGCTACACAGTTCAACCGAGCATCTCTGCTGACGCCCCCAAAAGGGGTCAGCCGAGCCAGGCTGGGCGCGACTTCTCGTAGCTGGTGATGTCGTCGGCGTGAGTGAGGGTGATGCCGACATCGTCGAGGCCGTTGAGGAAGCGATACTGCGTTTGCGGCTCCATCGGAAACGATTGAGTGATGCCGGCGGCGGGCACCTCGACGCTGAGACGCTCGACGTCGACGGTGATCTCCGTTGCCGGATCGGCTTCGATCGCCGTCCAGATCGCCTCGACCGTCGCGTACGGCACGACCACCGGGACGAGCCCGTTCTTCGCGCAATTGTTGCGGAAGATGTCGCTGAAGCTCGGAGCGATGACGGCGTTGAACCCGCCCTGTTGGATGGCCCACACCGCGTGCTCGCGAGAGGAACCGACGCCGAAGCTCGGTCCGGCCACCAAGATCGATGCGCCGACATACCGCTCGTCGTTGAGGACGAAGTTGCGATCGTCGCGCCACGTGGAGAACAGCCCCTTCTCGAAGCCGGTGCGCTCGACTCGCTTCAGCCACTCGGCAGGGATGATCTGGTCGGTATCGACGTCGCTGCGCCGCAGTGGCACACCACGACCGGAAATGACATGTACAGACTTCACGACAGCTCCTCTGGGCCGGCGAAGTGCCCGGCAACTGCGGTCGCGGCGGCGACGGCGGGGGACACGAGGTGCGTGCGGCCGCCGCGGCCTTGGCGACCCTCGAAGTTGCGGTTGCTCGTGCTGGCCGAGCGCTCGCCCTGTGCCAGCTTGTCGGGGTTCATCGCCAGGCACATGCTGCAACCAGGTTCGCGCCAGTCTGCCCCGGCGGCAAGGAACACCTGGTTGAGTCCCTCGCGCTCGGCCTGCGCCTTCACCGCATGGCTACCCGGCACGATCATCACTCGCGGCACCGTGACCGTGCGCCCTCGTAGCACCTCCGCCACAGCGCGCAGGTCTTCGATGCGCCCATTCGTGCAACTGCCGATGAAGACCGTGTCGACCTTGACGTCTCGCATTCTCGTACCGGCCTCGAGACCCATGTACTCGAGCGCTCGGACGACGGTCTCGCGCGTGGTCGAATCGTCGTAGTCGGCGGGCGACGGCACGGTGCCGTCGAGCGTCGTGACCTGTGCCGGGTTGGTGCCCCACGTGACGTGTGGCCGCAGCGTTGCCGCATCGATCACCACGTCTTTGTCGAACACTGCACCGTCGTCAGTGACCAACGTGCGCCAGTCGGCGAGGGCTGCGTCCCACGCATCGCCCTGCGGCGCGTGGGCGCGACCAGACAAGTACTCGAACGTCGTGTCGTCGGGCGCCACCAAGCCGGCCTTGGCTCCCGCCTCGATCGACATGTTGCAGACCGTCATGCGCCCTTCCATCGACAGGGCTCGTATCGCGGCTCCTCGGTACTCGATCACGTGACCGATGCCTCCGCCCGTGCCGATGCGGCCGATGATGGCGAGGATGATGTCCTTGGCGTTGACCCCCGACGGCGTCTTGCCTTCCACCGTGACGCTCATCCACTTGGGGCGCGTCTGCGGCAGGGTCTGCGTGGCCAGCACGTGCTCGACCTCGCTGGTTCCGATGCCGAACGCCAGCGCCCCGAAAGCACCATGAGTGGCGGTGTGGCTGTCGCCGCACACCACGGTCATGCCCGGCAACGTGCGACCCTGCTCGGGGGCGATGATGTGCACGATGCCCTGTCCTGGATCGCCCATCGGGAAGTTGACGATCCCGAACTCCTTCGTGTTCTCGCGCAGCACCTCGACCTGGCGAGCCGAGATCGGGTCGGCGATCGGTTGATCGATGTGCTCGGTCGGAACGTTGTGGTCTTCGGTGGCCACGGTGAGGTCGGGTCGACGAACCGGTCGGCCGGAGAGCCGTAGGCCGGAGAATGCCTGAGGGCTCGTCACCTCGTGGACGAGATGGAGGTCGATGTACAGCAGATCTGGCTCGTCGGGTGCCGAATGCACGACGTGGCGCTCCCACAGCTTCTCGGCGAGGGTTCGAGGTGGCGACGACCCGGAGTTAGACATCGTGTCTCACTTTCTGAGATAGCATTCTCGTTGTGGACAGTGTAAGCGGCGTCGGCGTCATTGACAAAGGAGTACTCATCCTGCATGCCCTGGCTCGCGGGCCGCTCGACCTGGCGGGTCTGCAAGAGGCCACGGACTTGCCGAGAGCCACCGCCCACCGGCTCGCCGTGGCGCTCGAGTTGCACGGGCTCGTGCGCCGCGATCCTCAGGGTCGGTTCTGTCTCGGTTTCGAGTGGATTCGGCTCGGTCAGGTAGCAGAGGAGCAGTTTCCGCTGGCCGAGATCGCCCGACCGGCGCTCACCGCTTTGCGCGACGAGACCGGTGAGAGCGTCCAGTTGTACGTTGCCGACGCCGATGGCAGGCGCTGCGTCGTGTCGTTGGAATCGACGCACGGCCTGCGTTGGATCGTTCCGCAGGGAGCGCTTCTGCCACTCGATCGCGGCTCTGCAGGACGTGTGCTGCGGGGTGACGATGTCGCCGAGAGCGTCGAGGAACGCGAGCCCGGAGTCGCCTCGGTCAGCGCCGCGGTGAGGGATCGGAATCGGCGCGTGATCGCTGCCGTGAGCCTCAGCGGACCGATCGAGCGACTGAGCCGAGAACCTCGTCGACGTTTCGGCCGAGCAGTCGAGGCTGCCGCCCAAACTGTGTCGGCCGCCGTGGTGCGGTAAGAGGTAGGTCGGTCCCTAGGCCAGGCGCCGAAACAGCCGTCTCGCCGTAGCCGAGAGCTCGGCCGGTGTCACCTGGTCGTTGTCCGCGACCCAGTCCACTCCGACGGCAACGTTCGGTTCCGGCGTGAACGGCCAGTCGCTGCCGTACAGCACCTGGGCGCGATCGACGAACGCGAGCAGCGCGGCGACCACCAGGGGGTTGGCGCTGCCGGCCAAGTCGTAATGCAATCGGCGAAGCTGCGCCACGATCGCAGACGGATCGTTGGCGCCCACCAAGCTGCCGATGCCGGCGATGCGTGACGCGAGGAAGGGGAGCGTCCCTCCCGCATGGGGAATGATCCAGCGGATCTGCGGATAGCGGGCGAAGGTCCCTCGGAGCAACATGTTGGTCACCGCGCGGGTGGTGTCGAACGGGAACTCGATCATCGGACGCGGAAAGTCGAGCGAGGTGCATTCCCAACACGCCGGTGACGTCGGATGGAGGAAGACGACTGCTCGACGCCGATCCAGTTCCGCCATCACGGCGTCGAGCGACGCGTCGCCGAGATAGACGCCGGCGACGTTGGTGAGGACGTTGACGCCGTCGAGGTGGAGCCCGTCGAGAGCCCGCTCGATCTCGGCCAACGACTGATCGATGTTGCTCATCGGCACACTGGCGAACGCTCCGAATCGACCAGGGTGATCGGAGATCGTTGCCGCAGCAACGTCGTTGACGTGGCGAGCGAGCGCCACTGCGTCGGACGCCGAGATGCCCTCCCCGAACTGCACGCCAGGCGACGACACCGAGAGGACTGCTGCGTCGATTCCGACGCGGTCCATCACCGCAACGTGATCCTCGGCCGACCAGCTCGGCACTCTCGGGAAGCCGTCAGGCTGGTCGATCCCGGCAGCGGCCAACGCCTCGCAGTATTGCGGGGGCAGGAAGTGAGCGTGAACGTCGATCAGTGACACGCCGCGATCCTACGAGCGCACGCCTTGCCGAATCCGTTGACGGTCGTGCTCAGATGCCGTGAGCGCCGTTCAGTAGACGGCGATGAGGTCGATGACCACGATGAGATCGGTCGATGGCGGCAGACCGAGGTCGGAGCTGCCGTCGGCGCCAAAGGCGTCAGCGAACGGGATGTGGACTTGACGTCGGCCGCCGACCTTCATGCCCACGACCGCCTTCTCCAGACCGGGGATGTACTGTCCAGCGCCGGGTGCGAAGGTCAGCGGCGCACCTGAGGTCCACGTAGAGTCGATCATGCTGCCGTCGGCAGCGCTGAACGCCTCCATCTGTATCGCAACCGTCTGGCCCGACTGGATCGCCGCGCCGTCGCCGACGATCAGATCGGTGGACGACCCCGCGGTCTGGTTGGGGGTTGGCGGGATCGACACCACTG
>DATAJN010000577.1:0-1690 GCA_036262105.1 Ilumatobacteraceae bacterium | reverse complement strand
GCGACGTTCCGCTCGATCGGGTGATCAACACATGGGGTGTCGACGACCTGCTGGCCTGGGTGCAGGCGGCCTGAGTCGCCGGTAGGATCGATCGCCTATGTCGAAGAAGACGAAGAAGAAGAAGGCGCGCATGCGCCGCTCGAAGGCCAACCACGGCAAGCGTCCCAACATGGGACGTGGCTGAGCCGACGGTTCTTCCTGCACCTCCGACCCGGCGGGGTGCCGACGTCGAGGTGTTGCACGGCATTCCTGTTGCCGACCCCTACCGGTGGCTCGAAGACGGGGCGCTCGATCATCACGACGAGGTGCTGTCGCGCCTCGACATCGTCGTCGCCAGCGTTCATTCCAAGTTGCGCATGGAGCGACAGCCGATGACCGAGCGGATGGTGCGCGCTGTTGCCTCTCCCCACGTCGACATCCTTGGTCACTGCACCGGTCGGATGATCGGCAAGCGCGATCCGTCGACGTTCGATGCCGACTACGTGTTCGCCGCCTGTGCCCAGTTCCACACCGCGGTGGAGATCAACTGCAGGCCGGAGCGGCTCGACCCCCCTCGCCCGCTGTTGCAGATGGCGATCGACTACGGCTGCTACTTCTCGATCGACTCCGATGCCCACGCCACCGGCCAACTCGAGTGGCAGCCGCTCGGCTGCAACCGTGCGGCCGAGTGCGAGGTGCCGCTCGACCGGGTCATCAACACCTGGGCGGCCGACGACCTGCTGCGGTGGGCACAGGCCGCCTGAGCTTGCCGAGCAGCTGGCCTGAGTGAGTCATTTGGATCATTGACAAGGCAGAGGCGACGCGGGAGAATTCACCGGACAGTTGCTAATCCTGGGTCCAGACAGAGCGCCCCCGACACCGAGGGATCTCTATGGATTCGATGGGCTTGCTGTGGCGCTCAAGTAGCCGACGGGTGAGCGCGCCGCGGGGTTCATACGACGTCAGACACCTCACCGAATGTTCTCACGGGAGCGCGTCCCCCCAATGCGCTCGTGAACGCACCGCGGGTCCGTCCCCCCGCGGTGCGAGATCTCAACCCACCTACCAACCCCAAGGAAGACCACTGGCCCGCCGCTAAGCTCGTCCCCCATGTCGAAGAAGACCAAGAAGAAGAAGGCGCGCATGCGCCGCTCGAAGGCCAACCACGGCAAGCGCCCCAACATGGGACGTGGCTGAGCCAACGCTTCTTCCAGCACCTCCGACGCGGCGCAGCGCCGATGTGGAGGTGCTGCACGGCATCTCGGTCTCCGATCCATATCGGTGGCTGGAAGACGGAGAGTCCGAAGAGGTCGCGGCCTGGGTAGCCGCACACAACCAACGCACCAATCAGGCGCTCGCAGCCAGACCCACCTGGGGTCAATGGCACGAGCGCCTTGCCGCGCTCACGGCTCTCCCGAACATCGGCGGAGCGGTCGTTCGCGGTGACCGTTTGTTCGTGCTCGAACGAGCTGCCGGCGCTGATCAGTTTGCCTTGGTCGTGCGCTCGGCAGTCGATCGCAATGCGCGACCAGACACGCTGCTCGATCCAGCGCAGCGAGCCGACGATGCTGCCGTGGCCATCGATTGGTTCGAACCGTCTCCCGACGGCACGTTGCTCGCGGTCGGGGTGAGTGAGGGCGGCACCGAACAGAGCACGCTTTCGGTGATCGACGCGGTCACGGGAGCGCATCTGCCCGACTCGATCCCGAAC
>DATAJN010000576.1:0-3585 GCA_036262105.1 Ilumatobacteraceae bacterium | reverse complement strand
GCGACTAGGAACGCTGTCACAGCGAAGGTCAAAGCCACTGCCACCAGTCCGACGTACAAGCGGCTGCGCAACTTCATCAGTCAACTCGGAGGCAGTAACCGACACCGCGGACCGTATGGATGAGCTTGTCCTCTCCTTGATCCGCCTTTCGGCGAAGGTAGCTCATGTACGTCTCCACGACCGACGCATCGCCGTCGAAGTCGTACTGCCAGACATGGTCGAGGATCTGCGACTTGGTGACGACTCGACCGTTGTTCATCAGAAGATAGCGCAGCAACTTGTACTCGGTCGGCGTCAGCGCCAGCACGACGCCGCGCTTGGTGACACGATGTGCCGATTGATTCATCTCGATGTCACCAACACGCAGCACTTCGTCCTTGTCGACGTGACCATTTCGGCGTAACGCAGCTCTGACCCGAGCAATCAATTCGGCAATGGCGAACGGTTTGACGAGATAGTCGTCGCCGCCGATGGTGAGGCCCCGGACGCGATCGTCGATGGCATCACGTGCCGTGAGGAACATCACCGGGATTTGGCACCCATCACCGCGCAGCCGACGGAGAACCTCGAACCCATCGATGCCTGGCATCATGACGTCAAGCACGATCAGATCCGGCTGCACCGTCGCAACCTGCGCAATTGCGTCGTGGCCATTCCCGCTCGTGAACGTGTCGAGCCCCTGCAATTTCAGAGCCGATGCGACGAGAAACGAGATGTTGTCCTCATCGTCAACGATGAGGATGCGCGGTGGCGGATCCCGCGTCATGTCGCCCCGACTCTCGCGGACCTCAACAGCCCGTCACCCATGACATGAACGGCAGTCAAACTCATACTTCGCGAGCATGCAAGAGAGTCCTGTGAATTGGATGAGACCCACCTTGGAGTCTTCTGTGAATCCGGCCTTGCGTGAAGCACTCCGCTGTAGTGCCCGCGCGATTGAACAACGAGAGCGTCCTGAGGCGACCTCGCCGCTTACTCGCTGCGGAGTGCAGTTGCAACGTTGATTCGACTGGCCCGCCAGCTCGGCCAGATTGAGATGACGGCCATGACCAGAAGCGTCGTCGTAGCGGCGAGGGGAACGGTCGAGCTGACGTCTGCTCGGGCGAGCAAGTTCGACGACGTGGCGATCGCCACCCACACCATCCGCCCGACGAGGATGCCGAGCGGGACTCCAAGAGTGATTGCGATGATCACCACGGCAAGCGCCTGTGTGCTCAGGATCGCGCCGGATTGCACCGGGCGATGGCCAATCGCTCGGAGCACCGCCAACTCCTTGCCGCGACGTCGAACACAGACGATGAGTGAGTAAGCGATCACCGCGGCTCCGAGGGCACCGACCATCGCCGCGAGCAATAGCGTCACGGCGCTGATGCCGACGAGCACCGCCACGGAACTCGGCCGACGCAGCTCCTCGATGAAGAAACCCTGCGCTGTGAGCTCCGCCGCCAACGAATCCGACGCAGCGGTGTCGCGAACACGCACTAACAGGCGAGGAGTGGTGTCGATATCTGCGATGACCTGGTCGGCGCACATCTGGTCGAACACCTTCAGTGTGGTGACCGCCCCTTCGTCGGGCGTGTCACCGCCGACGATGGGAACGATGGCGCGTCCCGTGACCGTCAGACGGTTCGAACCGCAGGCTCCCGACGCGTTCACCTCGTCGCCCACGTGAAGGGCAAGCTCTCGCATCGTGGCCGTACCCAGGGCGATCTCATTGGAACGCTCGGGCGCCCGGCCTGCGAGGACACCGAGCTCGGACGGCCCGGTCACTCCTTCGATGCCGAGCGCGCCCACCTTGGCGTGGCGGCCTACCGCCGTGCTGAGGTTCAGCTCACCCTGACCGACGCGGTCGATGGCGGCTACCCGTGGATCATCCACCGTCGCGTCGGCGAGGGCCGCAAGGTCGTCCCCACCGACCGCGAACGACCAGTGCTGGCCGTACCGGGCGGGCGTGGACTCGAGCCCGTCGATGCTCGACCGAACCACCAATGCGCCCGTGACTGCTGTCATCGCCGCCACACTGGCGACAAGCGCACTCCAGGTTGGCGATCGAGACGATCCGCTCCTCCTTTCGAGGGCGAAGCGGATCCCTGTTGTCGCAACGGGTCGAACGCCGAGTTCGGCAAGCTTGCTCCCGGTCAGTCCTGCCTTCTCATGTTCGGCATGCGGTCTGCGTATCCACTGCTTGGCCACGAGGGAGGCAACAACGCCTGACAGGAGCAGTGTCGCCGCGACACCGAACAGCAGGGCGATCCAGTCGATGTGGAACCCGGGGTCGGGGTCTGCTCGCCGGGCAATCCCAAACGGGAACAGGGACGAGAGGGCTGACGCGACGGGGATCGAGACCAAACAACCCATGATCACGGCCGGCGCGAGCACGACGAGTGCCGCCCGCCAACGTTGCATCGTCGTCAGGCCGAGGGCCGCAAGGATCGGCTCGTCGACCCGACGTACCGAGAGGAACCGTGCCATCGCCTGGCCCAGCACAAGGACGGAGACCAGGCCCAACACGCTGGCGGCGATCAGCAAAGCATGGCGCTGCATGTCTGTGGATTGCTCCACGACGTTCAGGCTGCTGATGTTGCTGCCCACGCCGCCATCGGAGACCAGACCGGAGAGATCCTCGGTCACCGAGAGCGCATCGGCGTGGTCGGCGAGGTACAGCCAGACGAACATCCCCGGATGCGCTTGTTTGGCCCATGTTCCGTCGATGAAGTCAGGAGGAGCGAGGAAGAGCCCGTTCGTGGTTGGGTCGTCGGCGACGTCGTTGGCGAGCCGAACCACGCCCGTGATGGTCACCTCGCCCGCGACGGTCACGGGTTCGCACTCGAAGCACTCGCGAGCACTCAGGGTCGTCCGCTGCCCGGGATCGAAGCCGTAGTCGATCGCGGCGCGTTCGTTGACGAGTATCTCGTCAGTGGCGCCTGGATCGGGATAGCGACCGTTCAGGAGCACTGGAGTCCCCATCCCACCTGCCACCCCCCGGCTCTCACCAACCGCGGTGAAGCCGCCGATACCGGGTATCGCAGGATCCGGGCTGATGATCGTGAGATCACTTCGTTCGGTTCTCACGATGCGCGGATCTGCCGCAATCGCGTCGAGGAGCGCAGAGGTCGGACCACCCTCGGTGAAGATCGAGACCTGGGCGAGATCGCTGTCTCGGATGAATCGCTCGGTCGCGGATCCCGCCCGCCGTGCACCGGCGACAAGTGAGAGCGTCGCGCCGGAGGCCAGCGCGAGGAGCACACCGAGCGTGGCCACGGACACCCAACGCCGCCGCAGGTCGGCCTGAGCCCAACGCCACTCGCCGCTCATGCCCGATCCGCAACTCGCCTGATCATGCTCCGAGAGAACCAGATCTGACTGGTCTCCACAAGACGGTCAACACGTCCGGCGGCTTGGTGCTAGCAACACTGTGACGCCACACCAGATCTGGCTCTGATCGCTTCGAGAAATACGCCGTCCGCACATGACCCCACCGCTCTGACTCGGCAGCACTCGCGACCTGGCTCACAGTGTTGACGGCGAAACGTGACCCGAACAGCGACTTCCCGATCGTTGGCTGCACTGCAATCGTCAAACCTG
>DATAJN010000575.1:0-3373 GCA_036262105.1 Ilumatobacteraceae bacterium | reverse complement strand
GTACGACGACCTGAACGCCGGTGCGGTCAGCGGGAGTATTGCTTTCGAGCCAGCCCGCTGCGCGGCGCCGCTGCCGAGGAGCCCACAGTGGCTCGACGGCTCTGCGTTCCTCAACCACGGTCGGCTGATGGAGGAGGCGTTCGACACCCCGCCGAACGTCGACTTCGACACGATCCCGCTGATGTACCAGGGGGCGAGCGACGATTTTCTCGGCGCATGCGCCGACGTGGCGATGCTCGACGAAGCCGACGGCATCGACTTCGAAGGCGAATTCGGGGTCGTCGTGGGCTCGGTCCCGATGGGTGCCACACCCGACGTCGGGCTCGCCGCCGTGCGGTTGATCGTCCAGCTCAATGACTGGAGCCTTCGCGCCCTCGGGGCACGCGAGGTGAAGTGCGGGTTCGGGTTCGTGCATGCCAAACCGTCGACCGCGTTCGCGCCGGTGGCCGTGACCCCGGACGAGCTCGGCGACGCCTGGGACCACGGTCGAGTGCTGTTCGACCTCCGCGTCGAATTCAACGGTGCCTGGTTCGGGAGCGCGAACGGCTCCGAGATGGCGTTCGGCTTCGGCGCCCTGATCGCCCACGCAGCGCGCAGTCGTCGGCTGACGGCGGGCACGATCGTCGGGTCAGGGACGGTGTCGAACGCTGATCGATCCGTTGGCTCGTCATGCATCTCCGAGCGGCGGGTGATCGAGATCATCGACACCGGCGCGGCGCGGACGTCCTTCATGCACTTCGGTGACCGGGTTCGGATGGAGGCCATGCGGACCGAAGGCACCGCAGGTCCGTTCGGCGCGATCGACCAGCGCATCGTCGCTGTGGCTCCGGGAGCCCGATGATGCGCGTCGCGGCCGAAGGGGGAGACGTGGGTTCGGAGACGACGCGTGTGCTCGTGATCGGAGGCGGCGTGGCCGGCTGCGCAGCAGGCATCCTTCTCAGCCGAGGAGGTGTGGTCGTCGACCTCGTCGAGCAGCAGGCATCGGTGACGGCGCTCGGATCCGGCATCACCCTGCAGGGCAACGCGCTGCGCGTGCTCCGCGAATTGCGCGTGCTCGACGAAGTTCTGGAGCGGGGATTTCCGTTCGAGATGGTCGGGCTCCGCACGCCGGCGGGTGATCTCCTCGCTGCCTTTCCCGACTTCAAGACGGGTGGCCCCGATCTGCCGGCCGCCCTCGGCATGCGCCGCCCCGAGCTTGCCCGGATACTGGTCGAGGCCGCGCTCGCCAGTGGCGTTACCGTTCGTCTCGGCACCACGGTCCTCGCGCTCGACGACGACGGCGCAACAGTGCTGGCCACCTTCAGCGATGCGACGACGAGCCGGTACGACCTCGTGATCGGTGCTGACGGCGTCAACTCCCTCACGCGACGCCTGCTGGGTATCGAATCCGAGCCAGTGCCTCTCGGCATGGGTATCTTCCGCATGTTCTGCGAGCGTCCGGCCTCGATCGACCGCACCGACTTGATCTACGGCGGACGCTGCTACATCGCGGGGTACTGCCCGACGAGTGAGGACTCGATGTACGCGTACCTGATCGAGGACTCGCACGACCGCACAGCGATGAGTCCGGACGAATCGCTGTCGCTGGTGCGTGAGCTCGCCGGTCACTACCACGGACCGTGGGACGACATCAGCGAGCGACTCGTCGATGCGTCGCAGATCAACTACACCTGGTTCGAGACGCATCTCGTCGAGGGACCGTGGAACCGTGGGCGTGTGGTGCTCATCGGAGATGCGGCGCACTCGTGCCCGCCCACGTTGGCCCAGGGGGCCGCGATGGCACTCGAAGACGCATCGGTGTTGGCCGAGCTAGTGCTGTCGCGGGCCGAGATCGACGACGAGCTGTTCGCGCTCTTCATGGATCGTCGCTACGATCGGGCCAAGACCGTCGTCGACAACTCGGTGCAGCTGTGCACATGGCTGCTCGAGCACAACCAGGAGGCCGACCTCCCCGGCATGTTCGCACGCACCGCCGCGATGCTCGCCGCCCCCGCTTGATTCTCGTCCGCCGAGACCTGATAAAGGAACACAGATGCAACGACCGATCACCCACCTCCGCCACGTCGCTCTCGGCGTGCCCGATCTTGCAGTGACACTGGCCTTCTATCGCGACGTGTGGGGTCTCACCGTCGTCGCCTCCGACGCGGGGGTCGCGTATCTCGCCGCGGCCGGCTCGCCGGAGCCCTACGTGCTGCGGTTGCGCGAGGCCGAGGCAAAGCGCATCGACGTCGTCGCGTTTGGTGCCAGCGATCGACTCGCGGTGGATGCTCTCGCCGCAGCACTGGGCTCGAGTGGTGTGCAGATCGTGGCAGAGCCGGCCGAACTGCACACGCCGGGCGGCGGGTACGGGTTTCGGTTCTTCGACAACGAGGGCCGCACCGTCGAGGTGTCGTGCGACGTCGCCACCCCGAGGCGCGATTCCGACAGCCGTCCAGCCGTTCCGGTCGCGTTGTCGCACGTGGTGTTGAACACGCCGAGCCCCGAGGACACGGTGGCGTTCTGGGAAACGCATCTCGGCTTCACGGTGTCGGACGTGCTGACGATGCCGCACATGGGTCGCTTGATGTGGTTCATGCGTTGCAACAACTGGCACCACTCGGTCGCCTTCGTTCGCTGCAGTCACGCTTCCCTGCACCACGCGTCGTACGAGATGCGCAGCATCGACGAGTACATGTACGCGACCGGACGGGCGAAGCGGTCGGGTGCCGAACTGGTGTGGGGCCCTGGGCGGCATCTGGCTGGCGACAACACCTTCAGCTACTTCCTCGATCCGGTCGGCAACACAGCAGAGTTCACGACGGCGTTGGCCGAGGTCGACGACGACACATGGGAATCACACGAGTACTCGATCGCCGATCCGAGCGTCGCGGATCAGTGGGGCACGGCCCAGGCGATGGGGCCCGAGCTGGCGGCGAAGTCGTTCAACACGCCCGATGCCGGCCTGTTCTCGGCGCCGCCGGTCTGACGCGATGTTCGAGTACTTCCCCGGCAACTACGTCTGGAACCTCTCGATCGCGATTGCGATGGAGAGCGGTGCCCAGATCGGTGAGATCGACGAGATGTGCGCCCCCCTACGCGAGGCGGCGACGGGCGGTGCCGACGTCGGTACCGGCGAGTTCCTCGCCCGATGGGAGGAGATGGCTGACCGGCTGAGCGCCCAGGCCGATGACGACGTCTCGCTCGGGCGTCGGTTCTCGGCCGGCACCAAGTTGCATCGCGCCGCGCTCTACTACCAGACCGCTGAACGGATGCAGCCACACGGTTCGCCGCAACGTATGCAGGTGTTCCACAAGGGTCAGGAGGCCTTTCGGCGCGCCGTGGAGTTCGGCGGGGACAACCTCGTGCGGATGGAGATCCCCTACGAGGGCGGCGT
>DATAJN010000574.1:0-15436 GCA_036262105.1 Ilumatobacteraceae bacterium | reverse complement strand
CGCGAAGAACCCCGTGGCCGGGTGGGAGACGGGACCAGCGGGGTTCTCTGCTACGGGGTTTCGGTATGGGGGGTGGCGTGACGGTGCCCACACCGATCCGAGTTCAAACAACAACATCACCCGACGATCACCCGCAGCTTGTTGAGCCCCTTGCGCATGTTCGCCCACGATGCCGACAGATCGACCGGAGCAGCGGTCTGCCTACATTGCGAAGAACAAGGACTACTTTTCGCATGAGCGGCTCGGTGCAGCCGCGCCCAGTCACTTGTCACCCGCGACCAGCCCTAGTTCGTCTGTGATGGCATGGCGACAATCGACATTCAGACCGTCGGGCGGGGAGAACGCTTCACGCGGGTCGCTCGCGAGTGGTGGCCGGTGCCGGTCTTCCTCTCGGGCGCACTGCTGGCACAACAGGAGCTGCTGAGCTCGCGCTACGACGTCGGTGGGCACGCGGCCGAGCACCTCGGCAGCGCGTCCGCACCGTTCATGGCGGCAGCGGTGCTCGCTATCCTCTTTTGGGCGACGCCTCTGGCCCGCGGCCAAGTTGACGTGCTCGTCGCAGCCGCTGCGTGGTTCAGCACGACCCTCCTGGTGATGCTCGGCAACCTTCGCGTTGTCGACGAGCTCGTCGAGGCGGGCTACTCGCACACGCCGACGGGCTCCATTCCTGACGTGGCCGACCACGCGCTGGCGAACTCTTCGGTCTGGTACGCCGTGGTTGCCGCGCTCATGCTCGTCGCCTCGTTCCGTTGGCGCCGACAGATCGGCAACGGCGCGACCATCGGCGCAGCCGTCACCACGTTGATCGTTCCGCCTTGGATCATCCCCGGCGCCGGGGTGATCGTGCTGGCGATCGGGCGCTGCGTGGCAGGCAGGCGAGAGCGCACAATCCATGACCAAGACTCGCTGGCTCTTGCCGACAGTCGCGACGTCGAGTGCGTCGACAAGATCTGAATTCTGCCCCTCTGCCAGGAGCAGCCGCGCTACCCGCTGGGTGCACCGGAACGCCCGGTCTCACGGGCCGATCGTGTGATCGAGCTTGCGCTGTGTGGCTCCTCCGGCCTCCTTCGAAAACAGGCCGATCGGCCCATAGCGCTGGGGGTGATCGTGCCTTACGATTCGGTGCAGGCGGGCGGGCCGCGAGACTGGGCTAGCCGCGCTTAGGTGTTCTGCACCGCGGGCCGTCGGCGGGCTGGCCCGCGGTGCGGTCACTAGCGCGGTGGTCGGGTAGATGTCGAGATCTAGAAGGAGCCGAGATGATCATCGATCCATCCGTGGAGGCGGGCTTAGCGGTGCCCGATCGCGACTACGAGTTCATGGTTCTCGACCTGCTCAAGTACCACGGCAAGCAAGAGGGTGTCATTCTCGAGTCGTACCGACGGGTCGCGGAGGAGTCAACGGCGGGCGAGGCCGTCCAGTACCTGGTTCGATTGATACTCGCCGACGAGGAGCGACATCACCGGCAATTTGCCGAGATGGCCAACGAGATCCTCTCGGTCGTTTCCGAGCTTCCGGTCGAGCCGTGCCTGCCGAGTATTGATACTCGATCAGATCCGGACCTGCTCGCTGAAACCAAACGCTTGCTCGCATTCGAACGGGCCGACGCGAAAGAGCTCCGCAGACTTCGAAAGACGCTGCGGCACGGTTCGAGGGCTTCGCTCAGCCCATTGTTCGCCGACCTCATGTTGCACGACACGGCCAAGCACATCGCGATTCTCGAGTTCATCAAGGAGCACTTGACTCGCTGAGTGACTGCTCACCGACGTTCAACGGACACTCGCTGGCACCGACTTGTTCGTCGATCGCGAACAGCGGTAGCTGCCCCGCTACCCGTTTGGTCGGTCGTTGAGTGCGGCGAGGCGTTCGCGGTAGTCGTCGGGTTCGATTTCGCCGCGGGCGAGTCGTTCGGCGAGGAGCTCTTGTGGAGTTGCTCTCGTTGGCGGGGTCGGTGCTCCCGGCGTCTGTGGGTGCGGGGCGTGGTTGCCGTTTCGGACGAGAGTGACCCCGACCCAGACGAGTCCTCCCAAGATGGCGAACATTGTGATCGTCATCCACCACCAGTTTCCGCCGCCCATGCCATCGTTCCAGCCGTTGTTCATGACGCATCTCCTTGTTGCCCGCCTGTGAACGGTACGGCTCAGTCACGTTGTTCGCGCCTGCTCGGAGGAGTTCGTTCACGGGCGACCATCGGGTGAGCACCATCCGCTCTCGGCGCTGACCGCCGGGTTCCGCGAAGACCATTCGACACGGGTTTGTCTGAGGCGGCGGATGGCAGCGGTGCGTACTGGTCGACGTAGTCCTGGCGACAGAGTCGCCGGATCTCACTCATCAACTGGTCGGTGAGTTCGCGTCGAGCACGGTTCGTGCTCGTCTTGAACCCAGCGTCGGCAGTGAGGATCGGCTCGCCGAGGCTGATCGTGGCGTGCCGGAACGGGCGCACCAACCGGGCTTCGGCGGGCAGGATCCGGTCGGTGCCGATGATGCCGACCGGCACGATCGGGGCACCAGTGGTGAGCGCAAGGTGGGCGGCACCGGAGTGCCCACGATGCAGCAGTCCATCTCGTGACCGGGTTCCCTCGGGAAACAGCCCGACCACCTCACCACGATCGAGGACGTCATCAACTTGCGCGAACGCGTGCACGAGATCGCCGGGGTTGTCACGTCGGATCGGGATCATCCCGGCACCGCAGAACAGCCAGTTCGTGATCCGTCGGTCCGTGTATTCGGCCTTGCCGAGTACCGACACGGGTCGCGGTAAGGCGAACATCAACAGCACAGAGTCGAAGAACGAAAGATGGTTGGCCACCACGATCGCCGGTCCCTCCGTTGGCAGGTTCTCGGGGTGCTCGACGTCGAGACGTACCAGACCTCGCCGGGCAGGGGCCGTCAGCAGCCGGACGATCTGGTAGGCGCTGCCGTGCTCGTGCCACTCGCGCACGATCGGCGTCACCCATCGTTGGACGATGTCGGCCACATCACGACTTTCGCTCACCTTGCTGCCCGCTCCCAGAGTCCAACGTCCCGGCGGCGTCGGTCAGCGCACTGACCGGATCATGAGTCGCGGCTCTAGGCTGATCCATGGGGGCCTAAGTCAGTGAAATCGAGCGTGCTCGAGTGAACGGTGAGTGATGTGGATTCAGGACGCCTACTCGGCGCCCGCGCTGGCCGCACAGCCGGTGGCATGCGCCCGATGAGACCCGTGACTCCAAGCCCTCGTATCCGATCCGTTCGAGGTGCTGTGCGACTGAACTGTGACTCCGTGTTTCTTGTGGAGCGCGTTCCCGTGCCCCGATGGCCCGCCGGTCTCGAAGCGACCGAAGTGGAGAACGTCTTCGGAGAGCAGGCTGAGTGGGGCTTTTCGATTCCGTGGACGTGTCAAGCTCTCGCCGCTCCGCGTTCACGCCGGCCAATGCTGCGAGCACCAGAGCCAGGAGATGACTTCTTGCCCGGAGCACTCGCCTACTGGAGTTCGCTGCTCCACCTGCTCGTCTACGGCTTCGGCTGGTCACACCCGGGTCGTGGGCTGCGATGGTGGTACAACGCTGGCAAGCCCATCGATGACCCGAAATTGGCTCTCCTCAGCGAGGTATGGGGCGCAGACGGGCAACTCGACTGGTTTGCCGCATGGCTGTGGACCACCGGGGCTTGCAGCTACCTCTGTCGATCGATTGGCTCCACCGACGAGAAGCGGATCAAAGTCGACCCTGGCTGGCTCGAACGCGTCGAACTTCAGATCAGCGAGTCCCGAACGCCATCTCCGTATGGTCGCGGGTCCGACCCGCTTCATCTCACGGCGCACATCGGCGGACCCATGCAACGTCGCGTCCGGGGCCGCAGCCACCTCACGCTGCATCCGTCACGGAGGAGAACCGCCACCCTCGTCACCGACTCGATGACCGGTTGGTATGGCGCGCTTGTCGACGATGCAGCAGCTCTTCCGGACCACGAGGCCGGACGCTCGTGGGAGGTCGACGTGGTCGTGCGTCCCGTCGGCTGGCTCGGCACCTTCCGCCGCTCACGCAGCACCGGTCTCTGGTACTCAGGTCGCCATCGCCACCACGTTGTCGGCAACTGACCGCGAGGACAGCACGGCTGCCGGATGCTCGGAAGTCGATGTCGGAACCGTCGATCAGAGCGGGTGTCGCGGCGCCCAGAAGCTCTCGAGTGACGCACAGGCCGGTTGCAGCGCACTCCATGGCGCGACCATCGACAGGACCGCGACCGCGGCGGTCGGGAACGCACCGATCGCGGCCCCGCCGGTTGCCCCATCGGCGGCCAATAGGTCCACCAGGTCGACAACACCGGGATTGTGTCCGATGAGAAACACGGTCGCGACGTGATCGTCGACGCGTCGCAATTCGGTGACCAGGTGCTCAGCGCTCGCGCCGTACAGCGCCGAGTCCAGCTCGACACGCACCTTTCGACCGAGCGCCGAACGGATGCCGTCGAGCGTCTCGCGGGTTCGACGCGAGCTCGAGCACATGACGAGGTCGGGGCGCAGCTCGAGATCCTCGATGTGGTCGCACAGCCGAGGGAGCGAATCGCGGCCGCGTTTCGATAGCGGTCGGTCGTGGTCCTCCACCGACGGATCGTCCCAGCTCGACTTGGCATGACGGATGACGACGATGTGCCTGAGCTCGGGATCACGCTGGCGACTCATGGACTCATCCTGCCCCTCGTAGCCCGACAAGTGTCACAGTGTCAGGAGCCTCCAGCACTCTCCAGTGAAGGTCGCACTTCGAGTCCGTCCACAAACGCCGCACGTCCAGTACAGCTGCCACGCCACGGCGCCAGCGATCGACGTCAACATCAACATGATCCACAGATGTGGTTTCTCACAGCAACATTGTCTGAACAAGCCGACCAGTGGGTACAGGTCGCGACATCACCCGTCGCAACATCACAGGGACGCAGAGCCTGGAGACCGCTGAATGCTGGTCCCGCTCATACGATCCTGACGAACGGCGAGTGCCTGTACCGAAGCAGCAAGGCCACCTTCGTCGAGGGCTGGAGCCGGAGTGAACGCCCCATCGACCGCCGACCAGACCGGTGTCCCCGAAGCCCGTTCGACACAGACACCGCCACATGCCGCGGTAGGGGGGCTACGAGGTGATGGTCTGATCGACCAATCCGGCGCCGAGTCGACGAGCGACGACGCACGTGAAGACTGGGAACGCCGCATCTACCAGCGGCTCACCGATACTTCGACGACAGACCCGTCCACCGACCTTCCGGCGCCAACACACCTGCTCTCCGAGCCCGGAATCGGGCATGTCCGGCTGAGCTGGAACGAAGTCAAAGGAGCGGCAGGCTACGTCATCCAGCGATCCCAGGACGGAGCTCGCCCGCAGATCCTCAGCCACGGCGGCAGCGACGTACCGGCGATTGCCGCCTGCGTATTTGCCGATACCGGACTTGCCGACAGCGTCGAGTACACCTACCGCGTCGGGGCAGTCGCCGGGGCCGAGTTCCCCGCATGGAACTGGTCGGACGCCGTCACTGGACAGACACGAATCGACGATCCAGCGCCGGTGTCGGTTCACGTCGATACTGCATCGGTGATCGGCGAACTGCACCGCGTCTGGCACATGGTCGGATCGGAGCGGCTGACGCAGTTGCGTTTCGGCGACGACGGGCACCGACACGACATCGGCGCCGAATTTGCGGAAGCGCTGCTGCGGGCACATGACGACCTCGGTGTGACGTGCGTGCGTGCGCACGCGATCCTGCACGACGACAACGCCGTCGTCACGCGGGCCGACGATGGGATCCTGCACTTCGACTTCACCAGCATCGACGAGCAATACGACCGCGTCCTGGCCCTTGGTATCCGCCCGGTCGTCGAACTGTCGTTCATGCCGGCGGCTCTCGCGCGTGATCCCGAGCAGACCGTGTTCACCTACCGCGGCATCATCTCGCCGCCGCGTGACTTGGCGGAGTGGCACGACCTCGTGGCCGCGTTGGCGCAGCACCTCGTCGATCGATATGGCATCGAAGAGGTGCGAACGTGGGGCTTCGAGGTATGGAACGAGGCCAACCTCGTAGTTTTCTGGAGCGGTACGCAGCAGGAGTATCTGCGGCTCTACGCCGAGTCGGCCCGCGCTGTCAAGAGCGTCGACGCAAGCCTGCGAGTCGGCGGGCCGTCGACCGCCGCCGCTGAATGGATCGAGGCACTCGCCGCGTTTTGCGAGTCCGAGGATCTGCCCCTCGACTTCGCCACCTCGCACACATACGGCAACATGCCGCTCGATCAACGTCCAGCGCTCGAGCGCCACGGGTTTGACGACGCTCCGATCTGGTGGACGGAGTGGGGCGTCGGCTCGACGCACTTCGGCGCGGTCCACGACACCGTGTTCGGCGCCCCGTTCGTCCTCAGTGGATACGCAGCCGTGCAGGGTCGCATGGAGGCGTTGGCCTACTGGGTGGTCAGCGATCATTTCGAGGAGCTGGGTCGGCCACCACGATTGTTCCACGACGGCTTCGGATTGCTCACCGTCGGGAACTTGCGCAAACCGCGATACTGGGCGGCGCATCTGGCGGCGCATCTCGGTGACCATGTGCTCGACACTCGAGTCGACGGCGACGGCGCGGGCGTTCTTGTGCAGGCATGGGCGACCCGTCATGACGACGGCACGGTCGACGTACTCGTCTGGAATGGCACGATCAACGCAGAACTGTTCCACGGTGACCACCGTCTCGATCGTCAGGTGTCATTGACGATCGAGAACCTTCTGACCGGCACGTACACGGCCGAGTTGGCGCGGATCGATCACCATCATTCGAACATCGTCGAGTGGCTGCCGACCACAACCGACTGGCCGGACGCCGAGCAGACGGAGACTCTGCGCGCTCATGACCTTCTCGACACCGAACTCTTGGGCGCAGTGGACCCCGTCGACGGCGTGTGGCGGATCGATTTCGAACTACCGATGCCCGGGGTTGTCCGGGTCCGATGTCGGCCGGCGACCAGCCAGCCGATCATGAACGAGCCAAACCATGAATGAGGAGCGTGCATCATGACCCATCAACAATCCGGCAGGTCGAACCTGCTGAGGTTCGCCAGTGTCGCAGTAGCCGCAGCTGTGTTGGTGGCCTGCGGGGGTAACTCGGGCAACAAGACCGTCGCCAACAGCACCGGCACAGGAGCCGGCGCAACATCTGGCTCAGGCGGCACGCTGACCATCCAGGGTGACGCGGGCAACCCCACCCTCGTCGAAAACTTCAACCCGCTGCAACCGTCGTCGGCATTGCACGGTGTCAATTTGATCTACGAGCCACTCGAACTCCGTAGTCCAATCGATGGATCGTTCAGCCAGTACTTGGCCACCGCCCACAAGTTCACCGACCCGAAAACGCTCGTGTACACGGTGCGGGACGGGGTCAAGTGGAGCGATGGCACGGCGTTCACAGCAGCCGACGTGGTGTTCACGTTCAACATGTTGAAGAAGTTCCCGGCCTTGGACAGCAATGGTGTCTGGCAACAGATCTCAGGCGTGGCCGCAACCGCCACCGACGTCACTTTCACGTTCACAGAGCCCAACGTGCCGTTCGCCGGTGTCCTGGGCGCAACAGAGATCGTCCCGGAGCACCTGTGGTCGTCCATCGCCGACCCCTCGAAGTTCGCCAACACGACGCCTGTCGGCACCGGGCCGTTCATGCTCGATGCGTTCGCGCCAACGCAGTACAAGCTGAAGAAGAACACGAGCTATTGGCAGGCCGACAAAATAGTGCCGGACGAGGTCGTCTTCCCGGCCCAGGCCAGCGATCAGAGCACGAACCAGCTCGATGTTGTCAGCGGCAAGTTCGACTGGGCCTACAACTTCTTGCCGGATGTCGAGCAGACGTTTGTCTCGAAGGACTCCGCGCACAACATCTACTGGTTCCCACCAGGCGGCACCATTGGGCTGTTCCTCAACTTGACCAAGGCGCCGTATGACAATGTCGACTTCCGTCAAGGGATCTCCTTGGCGCTGGATCGAACGACGATCGCCCTCAAGGCAGTCAACGGCTACCTCGATCAAGCCAGCCAGTCCGGGTTGATCCTGCCGAACCTGAACAAGTGGCTCGACGCCAGCCTTCCGGATCAAGGAAACGTCAAACAGGACAAGACGGCCGCTCTCGCAGCGTTCACCAAGGCCGGCTATTCGCAGAAGGGCGGCAAGCTCGTCGACAAGAACGGCAAGCAAGCGTCGATGTCGATCGTCATGCCGACCAACTTCAGCGACTGGGTCGCCGCTGCCAAGGAAGTCACGAACCAACTCGGTGCTGTCGGCATCAACGTGACCCTCGATCTGCCCCAATATGCGCAGTACTCCCAATCAATCCAGGCCGGCACGTTCGACGCAGCTCTGGGTGGTTTCGGTGGCACCGGTGACCCGTATACCGACTTCAACAACGCACTCAACAGCACGTTCGCCACGCCCGTGAACACGCCGACATCGAACAACTTCGAGCGCTTCAAGGATTCCGACGTCGACGCCGCACTTGCCACGCTGGCTGCGGCGACGGATGAAGCGGCCCAGCTGAAGGCGACCAATGTCTTGCAGCAGGCGATGTTCACCAAGGTGCCCGTCGTGCTGATGTACTACGGCGGTAGCTGGGGGCTGTTCACGACGACGCACTTCAAGGGTTGGCCGTCGGAGGCTGATCCGTACACGCTGCCGACGAACTACAACACAGCCCTGCTCACTGTCGTGACCCACCTCACCAAGGCCTGACCGGCGCCATGAGATACGCCGTCCGCAAAGCGGGGTTGTTCGTCCTCACCTTGTGGGCGGCGTTGACCGTCAACTTTGCCCTGCCACGTGTGATGCCGGGATCGCCGGTCGACGCGGCCCTCGCCAAGTTGGCCGGTGGTGGTCAGCCGATCACCAACGCCCAACGCCATGCCGTCGAGGTGCAGCTCGGGCTGCCCAACACGAACATCGTCAAGCAGTACTTCGACTATCTCGGCAACACCGCTCGGTTCAACTTCGGGCGTTCGTACTCGTTCCCGACCGAGACGGTGGCGACGACGATCGGCAAGGCGCTGCCATGGACACTGATTCTCGTCGGTATGACGACGATCATCGCCTTTACCATCGGCACGCTGCTCGGCGTCTTCGCCGGCTGGCGGCGCGGGCGGTCGGCGGACACGGTCGTAACGGTCGGGGCGACGATCTTCTCGTCGTTCCCGCCGTTCTGGCTCGGTCTGCTGCTGCTCTACTTCTTGTCCTTCAAATTGAACGCGTTCCCGATCAAGGGCGGCTACCTGCCAGGAGCGACACCGAATCTCAGCGTCGGCTTTCTCGCCGATGCCGCCAAACACAGCGTCCTGCCAGGAATGACCCTCGTGATCACTTCATTGTCCGGCTGGGTTTTCGGCATGCGGAACAACATGATCAACACCTTGGGCGAGGACTACATCACCTTCGCCGAAGCCAATGGCCTGCGGGGCCGCACGATCTCGCTGGCGTACGCGGCACGCAATGCGTTGCTGCCGAACGTGACGGCGTTCGGGTTGTCACTCGGCGCCGTCGTCGGTGGGTCGATACTCGTCGAAGGAGTCTTCGGCTATCCCGGCATCGGCAACCTGCTGTACATCGCTGTCTCCAACCAAGACTTCCCGATGATGCAGGCGCTGTTCCTCGTCATCACCGTGACCATGTTGGTGATGATCTTCATCGTCGATCTGCTCTATGTCCGCCTCGATCCACGGGTGCGACGATGACCTTCGCCACAACATCACCGCCGTCGGTCGCGGACACGCCGCCGTCGACTCCCGTCAAGGCCCTTCCGGTTCCCGGCCCGCTGCAGTTGGTCCTGAGAGTCGTGGCAACGCTGTGGACGAACTCGAAGGCGCGGATCGGACTGGTGATTCTCGGACTGATGATCCTTGTCGCCGTGCTCGCCCCTGTGCTGGCGCCGCACGATCCGCACTCCACCGATTTCACCCCATACCGCGGGCCGAGCGGCAGCAACTGGTTCGGCACCACCGGCAATGGCGAGGACGTGCTTTCACAACTGATCTACGGGGCACGCGTTTCGCTGGTCGTCGGTCTCTCCGCCGGGCTGATCGCGACGCTGGTGGCAGTGACCTTCGGCCTCATTGCCGGCTATCGACCCGGGATCGTCGACGAGGTGTTGAGCTTCGTGACCAACCTCGCCTTGCTGATTCCTGGACTGCCGTTGATGATCATCATCGCCGCGTATGTGCCGCGCCGATCGATCTGGACGATTGTCTTCGTCATTGCACTGACGAGTTGGGCAACCGGAGCGCGGGTGATCCGCAGCCAGGCAACGACGTTGCGGAGCCGCGAATTCGTCACCTCTGCAGTGTTCTCCGGTGAACGCCTCGGGCGGGTCGTGTTCCGCGAGATCCTGCCGAACATGACCTCGCTGGTTGCCGCCAGTTTCTTCAGCGCGGCGACTGCAGCGGTGATGGCAGAGGCCAGCCTCGAGTTCCTCGGCCTCGGCAACCCGACCACGGTGAGCTGGGGAACCATTCTGCGCAACGCACAGCAGCAGAACGCGATGCTGACCGGCCAGTGGGTGCTGGTCCTCGCGCCCGGTCTGGCGATCGCGTTGCTGGCAGTGTCGTTCACCTTGATCAACTTCGGCGTCGACGCACTCTCCAATCCTCGACTGCGGGAGAAGTGATGGCGCTGCTCCAAGCCACCGACGTCAACGTGACCTACCGGCCGTCTCGCGGCGACGACATCTGGGCGGTCCGCGATGTCAGCCTGTCGCTCGAGGAAGGCGAGTTCGTCGGGCTCGTCGGCGAGTCGGGCTGCGGCAAGTCGACCCTCGGCTATGCCCTCACCAGGATGCTCCAGCCCCCGGCACACCTGGACAGCGGGGTGATCGACTTCGACGGGACCGACATCAGCAATCTTTCCGGTGAGGAGCTCCGCCATCAGCGGCGCAACGGATTCGCCCTCGTGCTGCAGAGCGGAATGAACGCTCTCAACCCGGTGCGCACCATCGGCCACCACTTCCTCGACATCCAGCGCGCCCACGCCCCCGACGGCGAGCGTCCAACTGCCGAGTCGGCCGACAGCCGAAGCGCCGAGCTGCTCGCCAAGGTGCAACTGGACGCAGGTGTGCTCAGCCGCTACCCCCATGAACTGTCAGGCGGAATGCGCCAGCGTGTGTCGATCGCCCTCGCCCTCTCGCTCGAACCGCGGTTGATCGTGTTCGACGAACCGACGACTGCGTTGGACGTCATCGTCCAACGGGCCGTGATGCAGACGATCAAGGACTTGCAGCGTGACAGCGGCTTCACGGCGATTCTCATCAGCCACGACCTCGGTCTGGTGATCGATGCGACCGACCGGGTGATGGTGATGTACGCCGGCAAGATCGTCGAAGACCAGCCCTCGACGACACTGCTGAGCGGCCTCCACCACCCCTACACCGAGGCCCTCCTGCGCTGCTATGCCGATCCGCGAGCCGACGAGATCGAACTCGGCGACATTCCCGGTTCCCTGCCTGACCTGTCGTTGCCGCAGACCGGGTGTTCGTTCGCTCCGCGTTGCGGCTTTGCCGAAGCAGTGTGCACCGCTGAGGAACCGACCCTGACCCCGCTCGACACGGGAACCGCGGCCTGCCACGTCCGCGCCCGAGAGGCTGCGGTCGGATCGGAGAAGGCAGCTCATGCCAAGTAGGACCGCCACTGTGCCGCCGTTGACCGTCGACAACATCACCAAGCGCTACCGCGTCCGCGGCAACAGACGGGCGACGATGATGGCGGTCGACGGAGTGTCGTTCACCATCGAACCCGGCGCGGCGGTCGGCCTCGTCGGCGCGAGCGGTAGCGGAAAGAGCACGATCGCCAGCATGATCACCGGCTCGATCCGTCCGACTTCAGGTTCGATCACGTTCGGCGACTTGGCTGTTCACCAACTGAATCGGAGAGCCCTGCGGTCGTATCACAGCAACGTGCAGATGGTGTTCCAGGATCCCTACGGTGCGCTCAACCCGCTGCACACCGCCGAGTACACCGTCAGCCGGCCGTGCCAGAACTTCCTCGGCATGACGGCGGCACAGGCGCGCACGCGAGTGCACGAATTGCTCGAAATCGTCGGCCTGACACCCACCGCGCAGTTTGCTTCGAAGCTGCCTCATCAACTTTCCGGCGGCCAACGTCAGCGTGTCGTGGTCGCCAGGGCGCTGGCCTGCGACCCGCAGCTGATCGTTGCCGACGAACCCGTCTCGATGCTCGATGTGTCGCTACGCGCCGGGATCCTCCGCCTGCTCACCCAGCTGCGAGAGGAACGTGGTCTCAGCTTGTTGTACATCACTCACGATCTGCTCAGCGCCCGCGTCGTCACGGACGAGATCCTCGTTCTCAACGAGGGCAAAGTGGTCGAGCGCGGCGCAACGAAGGCCGTACTACAGCATCCGACCGACAGCTATACCGTGAAGCTGTTGGACGCGGTTGCCACCCCGTCCGCTGGCGACCGCGGGGGTCACTGATAGCTGGCGTGGAGCGCGGTAGACAGTCGGGCGATCGCGTCGGCCCGCGGTTGCGCGGTCACGTACTGCCAGCCGACGGAATTCGTGTTGACGAGCTCGCCGTACAACCACACGAGCCGTTTCCTGACGGGCTTCGGTACATCACGGAGTTCTGCGAGACGGGCCACGGTCAACAGAGCGGCCGCATCTTGCAGATGTTTCTGTGAGTCGCGCGCGTTCTTGATCACGTACCAGGCCGTCGCTTTCGCGTAGATGGCACCAAGCACTGACGGCACACGGATGGTGAGCTGCGGTTCGTCGACGGCGTAAGTGACGGAGACCTCGGTTGCTGTCTCGATCGCGACGTCGGTTCCGGGTGCTTCGAGCGCCCGTCTATCGCTTTGGGTGGGGACGACCCTGCGCAAGCGTAGAGAAGCCTCCGGCGCGAGGATGTCGATGAACGCGCCAGACATCGGGTCTTGGAAACGGACACCGATCTGGCCCGCGCGATCGGCCGGGAGCTCTTCGAACCCCATTTCGATGAGCCCGCGCCCGAGTTTTCGGAGCACCGGCCGGTCAGCCACGACGTCGCCGATGATGTCGCCGTCGTCTGTCGGGCGGAGCATCGATGCGCCGCGCGAGATCAACAGGATCTCGACCATCAACCCGCCGATGAGGCACCACTGTGTCGTCGCCACGATCTGCCCGAGGCCGCGCAACGACCGCAAGACGACAACCTGTTTAGCCGGCAGCGGACCGTTGCCGATGAGGTTCACGGTCGGTGTGCGCAGGTCGGTCACCTTCGACCGAACTGCAGCTCGCGGTACACCTCGGCGGCGGCGCGATCGCCGGCTTCCATCAGATCGGTGTATGCGACGACGAGGTTGACCGTTCGGCTGGTCGAGAGCAGTTCCCACTGGCCGCTAGTCACAGTATGAACGGTGATGTTCGGTTCCGCGGTCACCGGCCGAAGACCAATGCCGATCGAGTAGGAAGCCGCCTTCGTCTCGGCCACATACACGTCGACTGGCGGGGTGAACGGGCGGGCAGCCGCGCCGCGATCGGCGGCCGCATGAGCACCGCCGACCACGACATTGGGATCTTCGTACACGTCGGGGATCAGGTCGGGCAGCATCCGGCCGGTGGTGTGGCGGGCGCGACCGCACAGGAGGTGCCAGTTGTCGTGGAGCCATTCCAGAGGGCGGCGACCATGACAGAGCTCGTCGATGATGTCCCAACACTTCGCCGCGGTGTACGGCCGGCCACCAGGGCGGGGGATTCGTTGGGAGCGGAAGACCTCGTGGCGCGGGATGATCCACCGGTTGCCGATCCGCTCGGCAACGAGCTGGTTGTCGCTGATCATGTGTTGCACGCGGATGCGCGACACGCCGAGTGCCTCTGCTGCTTCTCGAACGGTGAACCCTTCGACCAATACCCCCATCTAATAACTATAACACTTCTGTTATAGTTGTCGATGGTTGTTCTTCGAACGAATCCATCCCACGGAATGACATAAGTCCCTGGAACGCGTCGACTACCCAGCGCATGCTGGCAGAAGAGCGCAGCACGGACGACGCCGACCGGGGCCGAGACCCGCAAGTGTCCTTGCGAGACTGTTGAGCGATCCGAAGAACGTTTGGAGCCAGGATGATCACAGATCACTACGAGGTGAACCTGGAAGTTCTCGACGACGCAACCTGTTGGCGGCTGCTCGCCCGAGCAGGCTTCGGCCGCATCGCTTTCTTCCACGACGACGAACTGCATGTGTTGCCGGTCAACGCGGCGATCAAAGCCGAGAAGGTGATCTTCCGTGCGCTCGACGGTTCGCTCCTCGCCGCGGCAGGCCACGGTGCGACGGTTGCCTTCGAATCCGACGAGATCGATCTGAGCGCCGAGTCCGGATGGAGCGTGCTCGTTCGAGGCTCGCTCTGGGACGTCACCGACACGCCGGCGGCCACGGCGTGGGACGAGCTGACCGTTCGGAGTTGGGCTCCGGGACGGCGCGGCCGGTGGATGTGCGTCGAACCTGCAGCCGTCACGGGTCGAATCCTGAGCCGGCAAAGGGTCCTCGATCGCCCAGGTGAACTTACGGATCCCTCGCCATCGACGCACCGCTCCGATTGAGCGACCGCTATGGCCAAGACACGAAACACTCCTACGAAAGGTGGACACTTGCTATGAACACGGCCCAGTTCGAAAAGCTGCAGACCGGTAGAGGCTTCATTGCCGCACTCGATCAGAGTGGCGGCAGTACCCCGAAGGCCCTGCGGCTGTATGGGATCGAGGAATCCGAGTACTCCGGTGACGAGGAGATGTTCGCCCTCATGCACGCAATGCGAGCGCGCATCATCACGAGCCGTAGCTTCGACGGCAACCGGATCCTCGCCGCGATCCTCTTCGAGAACACGATGGATCGCCAGATCGAGGGACGCGATACGGCCGACTACTTGTGGAACGTCAAGCACGTGGTGCCGATCCTGAAGGTCGACAAGGGTCTCGTCGATGAGGCCGACGGTGTGCAGCTGATGAAGCCGATGCCGGGTCTCGATGCGCTGCTCGTTCGAGCACGGGCCAAGGGCATCTTCGGCACGAAGATGCGCTCGGTGATCAAGCTCGCCAACGAATCCGGCGTCCCTGCGATCGTCACCCAACAGTTCGAGATCGGCAAGCAGATCCTCGGCGCCGGTCTGGTGCCGATCATCGAACCCGAGATCGACATCAAGAGCCCCCAGAAGGCGGAGGCAGAACCCTTGCTGAAGGCCGAGATCCTCGCCGAGCTCGATCAGTTGGCGGACGACCAATCGGTGATGCTCAAGCTCACGCTGCCAGAGGTCGACGACTTCTACGCCGAGCTGATCAAGCATCCGCGTGTGTTGCGGGTTGCCGCTCTTTCCGGTGGCTACGCGCGCGAAGAAGCCAACGCCCGCCTGGCGCGCAATCACGACATGATCGCCAGCTTCTCGCGGGCACTCACCGAGGGGCTGACGGCGCAACAGAGCGA
>DATAJN010000573.1:0-11281 GCA_036262105.1 Ilumatobacteraceae bacterium | reverse complement strand
GGGAATGGGGTGGCTAGGTGGCTAGGTGGCTACGTGACTAGGTGACGGCCCAGATGCCGTTGCTGCGCAGCAGGCCGGCGAGATCGCCAGGGCCCTTCTTCGACGACGACTCGGCGAGTTGGCGACCGACGGCCATGCCGTAATCGGGGCGGTCGACGGCGCGGAACACGCCGAACGTCGTGGCCGAGTGGTCGTCGTGCGAAAGTCGGGCCAAGGCGAAGGCAAGACCGGGATCGTCGCGAAGCGCGTCGTGCACCAGGATCGCCTCTTCACCCACGTCGGCGACCTCGACGATGCGCAACTGGCCATCGGTTCCCATGACGACGCCCTTGTGACCCTCGGCGCCGAACCTGATCGGCTGCCCGTGACGAAGATCGATCATCATCTCTTCGCGGGCTTGGCGACTGGTGACGTCGTCGAAGGCGCCGTCGTTGAACACGTTGCAGTTCTGGAAGATCTCGACGAACGAGGAACCCCGATGGGCGTGCGCTTGACGGAAGATGTCCATCATGTGCTTGCGGTCGAGGTCGTGGGTGCGGGCCACGAAGCTGGCCTCCGCGCCGAGAGCAACCGAGAGCGGGTTGAACGGCGGATCCACCGACCCGAACGGCGTGCTCTTGGTGACCTTGCCCATCTCCGACGTCGGCGAGTACTGACCCTTGGTGAGACCGTAGATGCGGTTGTTGAACAACAAGATGGTGAGGTTGACGTTGCGACGCAGGGCGTGGATCAGGTGGTTGCCGCCGATCGAGAGACCATCTCCGTCACCGGTGATGACCCACACGTCGAGATCGGGTCGGGCAACCGCCACCCCGGTGGCGATAGCCGGGGCGCGCCCGTGGATGCCGTGCATGCCGTAGGTGTTCATGTAGTACGGGAAACGGCTGCTGCAGCCGATCCCGCTGATGAACACCGTGTTCTCCGGGGCGATGCCGAGCTCGGGCATGAGCTGCTGGACTGCCAGCAAGATGCCGTAGTCGCCGCAACCGGGGCACCAACGCACCTCCTGATCGCTGGTCCAGTCTTTCTTGGTGGTGACCGGAACGATGGTGTCGCTCATTGCAACGCTCCTTCGATGGCGCCTTCGAGGTCGCGGGCCGTGAACGGCAGGCCCTGCACCTTGGTGACCGCTTGGGCGTCGATGAGGTAGTTGGCACGCACGATTCGACACATCTGACCAAGGTTGAGCTCGGGCACGATGACGCGGGGGTACTTCTTCAAGATGTCGCCCAGGTTCGGCGGCAGCGGGTTGACATGGGTGAGATGCACCCAGGCGACCTTCAAACCGCGGCGACGCGTGCGCTGCACGGCAGCATCGATTGCGGCCCAGGTCGAGCCCCAGCCGAGCACGCAGACGTCGGCATCGTCGACATCGCCAACCGCGACTGCGGGGGGGATGTCGTTGGCGATGCCGGCGATCTTGGCAGCGCGCAGGCTGACCATGCGCTGATGGTTCTCCGGCGTGTAGTTGATGTCGCCGCGACCGTCTTCTTTCTCGAGGCCGCCGACTCGGTGCATCAGCTTCGGCGTGCCGGGAATCGCCCACGGCCGGGCAAGGGTGTCGGGGTCGCGCAGGTACGGCCAGAACTCGGTCGTACCGTCGTCGTTGGTGTGGTTCATCTCGGTAGCAAACCGCACGGAGATGTCGGGCAACGAGGCGACGTCGGGCAGCAGCCACGGTTCACTGCCGTTGGCGATGTATCCATCGCTGAGCAGGATGACCGGGGTGCGGTACTTCAACGCGATGCGCGCTGCCTCGATGGCTGCGTAGAAGCAGTTGACCGGGCTGTACGCGGCCACGACCGGGAGCGGGGCTTCGCCGTGACGGCCGTAGATGGCGATGTTGAGGTCGGCCGCCTCGGTCTTCGTCGGCAGCCCGGTAGAAGGACCACCGCGCTGCACATCGATGATCAACAGCGGGAGCTCCAGCGACACCGCAAGGCTGGTTGTTTCACTCTTGAGAGCGACACCCGGCCCACTGGTCGTCGTGACACCGAGATGCCCGGCGAAGGCCGCGCCGAGCGCCATGCCGACGGCGGCGATCTCGTCTTCGGCTTGCACCGTGCGCACACCGAAGTGCTTGTGCTTCGACAGCTCGTGCAGGATGTCGCTGGCAGGCGTGATGGGATAACTGCCGAGGAAGACCGGCAGCTTGGCCAGTTGCCCCGCCGCGACCAAACCCCACGCCAAGGCGACGTTGCCACTGATGTTGGTGTACTCACCGGGCGGCAACTTCGCGGGCTGCACCTCGAAGCGGTGCTCGAACTGCTCGGTGGTCTCACCGAAGTTGAAGCCGGCGGTGAACGCTGTGGAGTTGCTGAGTCGGACGAGCTCGTCCTTGAACCTGTCGGCGATCCAATCGAGCGTCGGCTGCGTGGGCCGCGAATACAGCCACGACACGAGCCCGAGGGCGAAGAAGTTCTTGGATCGCTCGGCGTCGCGCGGCTTGACGCCGAGCGGCTCGGTGGCCTTCTGCGTGAGCGATGTCATCGGCACTTCGACGACCCGGTAGCCCGCCAGCGAATCGTCGAGCAGCGGGTTGGCCGCGTATCCGGCCTTGGCAAGATCGCGCTCGCCGAACGCGTCGCTGTTGACGATCAACAACCCATGGGGTTCGAGCCTGTTGAGATCGGCCTTGAGCGCCGCCGGGTTCATGGCAACGAGCACGCTGGGCGCGTCGCCGGGGGTGGTGATGTCGTGATCGCTGATCTGAACCTGAAAGCTGGAAACGCCGTTGACCGTGCCTGCTGGTGCTCGGATCTCGGCCGGGTACTCCGGCAAGGTTGACAAGTCGTTGCCGAACGCGGCGCTGACCGAGGTGAACCTGTCACCAGTGAGCTGCATGCCGTCGCCAGAGTCACCTGCAAACCTCACCACCACACGCGTGATGGTTTCTGGTTCACGCCCCGGAGGGCGTTCCACGGTGTCCGTCATGGGCACCTCCTCCCGCAAACGGAACCGGCCTCTTTGCCGATCCCCTGCTCAGACGTTATATCGCCCTGCGAGTCACAAAGGCGACTCCGAGTAATGAAATCAGCAATCCAACCAGGGCGAGCACACCCAGACGCTCGCCGAACAACACTGCTCCCTCCACGGCGCTCAACGCCGGCGTGAGGAAGAACAAGCTCGTGACCTGGGACGCGGCGCGGCGCTGCAGCAACCAGAGCATCAGCAACACGGCGGCGATCGACAACACCACGACTGCCCACAGCATGGCGAACAACGAGCGACCCGTGATACGGAACTCGATGTGCTCCCAAACCGCGGCGAGCACCAGCAGGACGAAACCGGCGCCCGTGTACTGGATGACGGTGCCCCACAACAGCGGCATCGTCGAGCACTTCTTGCGCTGCACCAGCGTGCCTCCCGACATGCCGAGGACGCTGATGGCCGAGGCGCCCATCGTCATCGCCGTCACCCCGGTGGAATGGGTGAGCAGGCGATCGACCACGACTGCGATCACGCCGGCGAAGCCGAGCCCAACACCGATCCATTGAAGACGGACCAACCGCTCGCCGAGCACCCGTCGCGAGGCGAGAGCGGTGAGCACCGGATGCAGCCCGGCGATCAGGGCACTCACTCCGGAAGGGAGGCCACGATCGATGGCTACGAACACCCCACCGAGGTACAGAACGTGCATGCCGATTCCTGCCAGGACCACCCAGGGTACGAGCCGTCGCTCGACACGAGTGGCAGTACGCAGCGTGGCCACGAACGCCAACGCCGCCGCGGCGATCACCATGCGCACG
The DNA here is from genome assembly GCA_036262105.1 of Ilumatobacteraceae bacterium. Lineage (GTDB taxonomy): Bacteria > Actinomycetota > Acidimicrobiia > Acidimicrobiales > Ilumatobacteraceae > JAENVT01. The sequence goes on along the minus strand of DATAJN010000573.1, from coordinate 7,532 downwards.
GCGAGGAAGGTCAACGGACCCGTGTCGGTCGTGGCATAGCGGGCGGCGACGAACCCCGTGCTCCACAGCACGACGAAGATCCACGGTGCCCACGACACGACGCGAGAAGGGCGGGCCGCCGAAGCGACCCGCCCTTGCACAGCAGAGCCCGAAGCTGCGGTCAGGCGCCACCCTCAGTCAGGGTGACGGTGACGGGCGCGAAGCTCGAGCCGTTGACGTCGACCTTCTCCGTCTTCAACTGCTTGATCGCTTCGTTGACGATGTCGTTCGTGTACGACGTGGCGTCAGGTGCCTTGGTGAGGACTGTCTTGCCGTCGAGGTTCTTCGTCTCGCTGGCAATCTTGGCAGTGCGATCCCAGGCGGCCTGATCGATCACGCCTACGCCGATCGTCGACGGCCAGATCAGCTTGTTGATCTCGTTCATCTGCCACAGCTGATGCGTTGCGCCGAGCTTCGAGCCCTTGCTCACCACGATGTCGCGGCAGTCAGCGGCGTTGTCGCGGCAATACGCCCAGCCCTTGAGGGATGCCTTGACGAAGGCGATTGCCTCGCCGCAATAGGCGGGATCGGCAAGCCGGGTCTCGTCTGCCCAGATGGCGTCCTGCAACATTCCGACACCCTCGTTCTCGTACGACACGACGTTGAGGTCGGCGGGTGTGTACAGCGCGCCCGTCGCCGGGTTCTTGGCTTCCAGCACTTGCGCGTACTCGTTGTAGGTCATCGCCTCGGCGGCGTCGATGTCGCCCGAGAGCAAACCCTCCATGTTGAAGTCCTGCTGCAGCAGCGTGACGTCCTTGGCGGGATCAAGACCTGCCTTCGACAGAGCCGCGAAGATCTCGTACTCATTGCCGAAGCCCCAGTTGCCGATCTTCTTACCCTTGAAGTCGGTTGCCTTGGTGATGTTCTTGTCCTTGAAGCTCACCTGCAACGTGCCGCTGCGTTGGAAGATCTGGGCGATGTCGGTGACCTTGGCGCCGGCCTCTCGTTCGGCGAGTGCCTTGGGCACCCACGAGATGGCGAAGTCGACCGCACCACTGGCCAGTGTCTTCTGAGGAGCGATGTCGGTACCACCCTCCACGATCTCCACGTCGAGACCGGCATCTTTGTAGAAGCCCTTGTCGACTGCGGCGTAGTACCCGCCGAACTGGGCCTGCACGAACCACTGCAACTGCAGCTTCACCTTCGCGCCGGTGGGCGCCGTGCACTTCGACACGTCGACGGCCAATCCGGCTCCGCTCGACGGGGCCGATGAGCTCGGTGGTGCTGTTGTCGCGGCCGGAGCCGCTGTCGCTGCCGGAGCCGCTGTCGCGGCCGGGCCCGTTGTCGCTGCCGGACCGGCCGTGGCCGCTGGAGCCGCGGTGGTGTTGCTGGACTTGGAGTCACTGCCGCACGCGGCGACCACAAGTGGCACCACGCTCAATACGGCAAACGCTCTGACCATTCGTTTCGTTTGCATGTTCTCCCCTTTGTGTTGATGTTGATGTTCACCCGGTTCGCCGGCGCCGCTGCCACGGGACGACGAGGAACTCCAGGAGATTGGCGCCGGCGAAGAAAAGAAGACCGACGATCGATCCACCGACGACGTAGGCGAAACCGAGGGCCTTGTTCGAACCGTTGAGAGTACCGGAGATCTTGGAACCGAGGCCATCTTGAGTACCGCCAAAGTATTCACTGACCAAGGCGATGATGAGAGCGACGGGCGCAGCCGTGCGGATAGCCGTGAAGAGAAACGGCATGGTGTTGGGGATGCGCACCTTGGCGAGTACCTGCCTGGGTGTGGCGGCATATGACTGCATCAGCTCGATCTGTGTGGCGTCGTTCTGCGTCAGGCCCTTACTGACCTGCACGAACACGATGAAGAACACGGAGATGGTGACCATCAATCTGCGGCCGATCTGGCTGTCGAGCGCGAACATGTTGTTGAGCACGCCGACGATGACAACTGCTGGAATTGCCGCGACCGTGACAGCAAGCGGATTGACCAGATCGGCGACTACACGGAAACGGTTGGTGAGCACGGAGCAGACGAATCCGAATAGGGCTCCGAGGATCAACCCGACGAGGGCATTGACACCGGTGACGACGCACGCATCTCTGACCAGACCGGGGTTGTCGAACAACGACTGCACGATGGCCGTGGGCTTCGGGATGACATATGGCTGCACGTCGCTGACCTCCACCCACATCTGCCACAGGGCGACGAACGCCGCACCGAACACGACCGGCGGCAGAACGATCGCCAGCCCATCTCGCGTGCGCGCGGTCGCGCTCATCGATCGTCGACCCCGGCTGCGACGTCACCGACGTGGGTGCCGCGCAGCGCCTCGCGCACCTCGGTGACCCTCGCGAAGAACTCGGTTGCCTCTCGTGTCAGTTCGGAGCGATCGCGGCCGAGGGCGACATCGACGATGGCGGTGATCCGTCCGGGGCGAGGTGACATGACCACGACACGATCGGCGAGGTAGACCGCCTCGGGGATGGAGTGGGTGACGAACACCACGGTCGTGCCCGTCTCTCGACAGATGCGCAGCAACTCGGCCTGCATGTGCTCGCGAGTCATCTCATCGAGCGCGCCGAAGGGCTCGTCCATCAGCAAGAGCTCGGGGTGGGCCGCCAGGGCACGGGCAATGGCAACTCGTTGCTGCATGCCGCCAGAGAGCTGCCAGGGCATGTGCGCGGCGAAGTCGGACAACTTGACGAGTGCGAGCATCTCGGCGCTACGTGCTCGGCGGCGCGCCTTGTCCCATCCCTTGAGCTCGAGTGGCAGTTCGATGTTGCGTTCGACACTGCGCCAGTCGAACAGTCCACTCTGCTGGAACGCCATCCCGTAGTCCTGATCGAGACGAGCGTTGTGGGCCGGCTTGCCGTTGACGATCAACTCCCCACGTGTCGGCTCGATCAGATCGGCGATCAGTCTCAGCAGGGTCGATTTGCCGCATCCCGACGGGCCGATCAATGAGACGAACTCGCCTCGCCGTACGGTCAGGTCGATGTCGATCAGAGCATCGACCTGGTTGGCTGCGCCATGGTTGAAGGCCTTGTTGACACCGCGGATCACCACCGCCTCGGCATCACTGGCGGGGACGCTCATCGATGTACCTCCGGTGGACGGCTACGCATCAGCTGACGATCGATGAGGGCGACGAGCAGGGCCATGATCAGCCCGAGTGCGGCGGCACCGAACACAGCGGTGTACAGCTTCGGAGGGTCGCTCGTGCCCTCTTGGCCGTATGACAGGATCAGCCGGCCGACGCCGGCGCGTATTCCGAGGGAGATCTCTGCCACCACGACGCCGACCACCGCAGCTGCACCCGCCAGCCGCAACGCGGGAGCGATGAAGGGCACTGCCGACGGGAAGCGAAGCTTCAACAACGTCCGCCACCACGGCGACGCGAGCGATTCCATCAGCTCCAGTGCGGCAGGTGGCGTGGATTGCAGCCCGCGCAGGGTCGCCACTGCAACCGGGAAGAAGGCGAGGAACACGCCGAGCAATGTTGCCGCGATCCATGTCTTCGACACGAGATCGCGACTGTTGTACGCCATCAGGCTCACGATCAGCGGTCCCAGAACGATGATCGGAACCGTCTGCGACATGATCAGGTAGGGCATCAATCCGCGCTCGAACAGCTTGAAGCGGGCCATCAGCACGGCGACCAAGATGCCGAGGAGCGTGCCGATCACGAACGCCGCAACGGCAACCCGGAACGAGTACCAGGTCGCCGATATGACCACCGAGACGATCGTTCGACTACTGCCGCGAACCTCGGCCCGACCGAGTCGCGAGACCATCTCCCACACGTGGGGCATCGCCCTGTCGTTGGCGCGCGGCAGCAGACGCACGCCCAGCACTCGGCCACCTTTCTCGGGGCCGATCGCCTTGTAGCCCTCCCACAGCGCGGCCACGAGGGCAAAGGCGAACGGGAACATGATCAGCTTGCGTATGCGGGCGATCGTGTTCGGCGAGCCGTTGGTCGTCACGCCTTGGCCTTCACCGTTTCCGCGACGGCGGGCATCACTCTCTCGCCGTACATCTGCAAGGTGTGGTCTTTGTCGTCGTGTTGGAGGTAGATGGCGAACTGATCGACACCGAGTGCCTTCAACGCGATCATCCGGTCGATGTGAGCGCTGACAGGCCCGACGATGCAGAAGCGGTCGACGATGTCGTCGGGAACGAACTGGGTGTGCACGTTGCCGGCCTGGCCGTGCTCGTTGTAGTCGTATCCGTCGCGTCCTTTGATGTAGTCGGTGAGCGCCTGCGGCACCGCCCCGCTCGTGTCGCCATATCGAGCGACGATGTCGGCCACGTGGTTGCCGACCATCCCACCGAACCAACGGCACTGCTCGCGACCGTGGGCAAGGCCTTCAGCGGAACCATCGGTGACGTAGGCCGGCGCTGCGACGCAGATGGTGATGTCGTCGGGGTTGCGACCGATTGCTGCGGCAGCTTTGCGCACAGCCGCAATCGTCCATTCGGCGATCGACAGGTCGGCCAGTTGGAGGATGTACCCGTCGCCGACTTCCCCGGTGAGCAACAGTGCCTTGGGGCCGTACGCCGCCACCCAGACCTCGAGCTTGCTGCCCGTCGACCACGGGAAGCGGAGTTGCGAACCCTTGTAGTCGACGCTGCGTCCATTGGCGAGCTCGCGGATGACATGCACCGCATCGCGCAGGGTTGCCAGCGTGGTCGGTGCGCCGTTCGTGACCCGTACTGCCGAATCGCCCCGGCCGATGCCGCACACCGTGCGATTGCCATACATCTCGTTGAGCGTGGCGTAGATGCTGGCCGTGACAGTCCAGTCGCGAGTCGCCGGATTGGTGACCATCGGACCCACGACGACCTTGCGGGTCTCCGCCAGGATCTGGCTGTAGATGACGTACGGCTCCTCCCACAAGATGTGCGAGTCGAACGTCCACACATGGCCGAACCCATATGCCTCAGCCCGCCTGGCCAGATCGATGACCCGCGCCGAAGGAGGAGTTGTCTGAAGTACGACCCCGAACTCCATCAGTCCTCTCCCCCAAGCGTGTTCGACGACGCCCACGCCCGCTTCGGGGCAGTCCGTCGTTCGCTCCTCGACACGGTCGGCAACCGAGCCGACCTATCGTCTCGTCGTCGAACCACGGCCCGCCCCTTGCTGGATGAAACCGGTACAGATGAAGAGTCGAGCACGCGAGGCGTCGATCGGGGTTCGATCCTGAGACGGTAGGTCAGGGGTGGGGTTCCCCTGACCGTGTCGAAGGACGAACGCCGAGCGATGCCGAAGCTCCGAGCCGAGGCTGCTGGACAAGGGAACCTCATCGGTTTTGGGGGAATCCGAGGTCGACGCTGCTGGTTCTTGGATCGGGCCAACGCGAGGTCACCACCTTGGTCTTGGTGTAGAAGTTGACGCCTTCCGGCCCATACATGTGGGTGTCGCCGAACAAGCTGTTCTTCCATCCTCCGAAGCTGTAGTAGCTGACCGGCACAGGGATCGGCACGTTGACGCCGACCATGCCGACCTGCACGTCGAACTCGAACTGGCGCGCAGCACCACCGTCGCGGGTGAAGATCGCGGTGCCGTTGCCATACGGGTTGTTGTTGATCAGATCGAGACCTTCCTGGTAACCGCTGATGCGCGTGACCGTGAGGACCGGGCCGAAGATCTCGTCGTCGTAGCAAGCCATTCCCGGCTTGGCACGATCGATGAGCGACGGCTTGAGGAAGAAACCACCACCAGGGGCGTCGATGCGACCGTCGACGACAAGGGAAGCACCCTCGCCTTCGGCACCGGCGAGATAGCCGGCAACCTTGTCGCGATGTTCACCGGTGATCAGGGGACCCATCTCGTTGTCGGGTTCGCTGGCCGGGCCGACCTTGATCGTGGGGATGCGTTCCTTGATCTTGTCGACCAACTGGTCAGCGATCGCGTCGCTGGCGAGCACGACCGAGATGGCCATGCACCGCTCGCCGGCCGAACCGTACGCGGCGCTGACTGCAGCATCGGCAGCCATGTCGAGATCGGCGTCGGGCAGCACGAGCATGTGGTTCTTGGCACCGCCCAGGGCCTGCACACGCTTGCCGTTCCGTGTGCCCGTTTCGTAGATGTACCTGGCGATCGGGGTCGAGCCGACGAAGCTCACGGCGGCGATGTCGGGGTGCTCGAGGATGCGATCGACGGCAACCTTGTCGCCGTTGACCACGTTGAAGCAACCATCGGGTAGACCGGCCTGCTTCAGCAACTCGCCGATCAGCATGCTGGCCGACGGGTCTTTCTCGCTCGGCTTGAGGATGAACGTGTTTCCGCACGCCAGCGCGTTGGCGAACATCCACATCGGGACCATGCCCGGAAAGTTGAACGGGGTGATGCCGGCGACGACGCCCAGCGGTTGTTTGATGCTGTACACGTCGACACCGGTGCTGGCCTGTTCGCTGTACCCGCCCTTCAACAGGTTAGGGATCCCGCACGCGAACTCGATGTTCTCCAACCCGCGAGCCACCTCGCCCAGCGCGTCGCCGAGCACCTTGCCGTGCTCCTTGCTGATCAGCGAGGCGATCTCCTTGCGGTTGGCATCGACCAGATCGCGCATGTGGAACATCACCTCGGCGCGCCGCGACAGGTTGGTCGCCCGCCAAGCCGGAAACGCAGCCTTGGCAACAGCGACGGCGTGATCCACCTCCGCGGCCGAAGCCAGATCGACAGCCGCCTGCTGAGTTCCCGAAGCCGGATCCCAAACAACCCCCGAACGCCCCGAGCCCCCTTCAACGACTTTGCCGTCGATCCAGTGTGAGATTCTGTTCATTGCGTACTCCTTGGTTTCAAGCTTCAAAGTGAGGGATGGGCCGGGGTTCGACGACGAGACGGTAGGTCGGCGGGGTTTGCCGACCGTGTCGAGGAGCGAACGCCGGACCGTACCGAACGGCCGACCGTGTCGAGGAGCGAACGCCGGCGACGGCCGAAGCGGGCGGCTAGACGAGGTATTGGCTGAGCCCACGTTTGATGAATTGGCCGTGACCTTTACGCCCTGTGTACTGATCGTTCTCGATGACGACAGTGCCGCGCGACAACACCGTGTCGACCTTGCCGTCGATCACCCACCCCTCCCAGGCCGAGTAATCCATGTTCATGTGGTGCTTGTCGTTGATCCCGATCTTGGTCTTGGTGTTGGGGTCCCAGACGACGACATCGGCGTCGCTGCCCGGGGCGATCACACCCTTCTTCGGGTACATCCCGAACATCCGTGCGGGTGTGGTGCAGCAGGTCTCAACCCACCGCTCGAGCGAGAGCTCGCCGGCGACGACCCCCTGGTAGATCAGCTCCATCCGATGCTCGACGCCGCCGATTCCGTTGGGGATCTTGGCGAAGCTCCCGAGTCCCATCTCCTTTTGATCCTTCATGCAGAACGGGCAGTGATCGGTGGATACGATCGCGAGCTCGTTCATCCGCAGGCCCTTCCACAGATCACCCTGGTGACCGTGGCCCATCTGGCCGATGTAGTCGGGATCGTGTTCCTTGCTGCGAACGGGGGTGCTGCACACCCACTTGGCGCCCTCG